>JAEZZG010000071.1 GCA_023442485.1 Actinomycetes bacterium
GTTCCAGGTCCATTCGCGCTTTCCGGAGATGTCGGAGTTGATGTATTCGGCACCGCCGAGCTTGCGACCCAGCGACTTGTATCCAGCGATCAGCTCGGCCGGTGCGTAGACGACGTCGACGCGTCCCAGACGGCTAAACAGTTCGTCGAGTTCGTCGAGGGCCGCTTCCTGAGTCAGATTCGCTGCGGAGTCGATGACTTGCTTGCCGACGAGGCGCTTACGCAGACCGTCGAAGCCCTTCGGGTCGACCGTGGTGTCGCCGTTGAACATGGTGTCGACGTAGGTGGCCTGGGCGGATTCGAGCTTCATGCGGGTCTGGCCTGCCAGGAGTACCGAGGTGGAGCCTTGCATGGTCTTTTCGAGGAACCGGTCCACGTCGGCGTCGCCACCGAGGATCACGAGGCGTTCGACGTCTTGGTTGACGATGCCGGTCGATTCGGTGTAGGCCTCATTGACAGAGCGGAACCCGGTACCGGGAAGCACCTTGTCCTTGTCGTAGGCGTAGGCGTTGCCGTTGATCATCTCGAACGGGAGCCTGTCCCACACCATCGATACTTGCCGGGCGACTTCGAGGGCGCCCTTCTTGATGTTGTCAGTTTCTAGCGCTGCTGCTTGCGCAAAAGTCACAGCCATTGCTGTATAAGTCCTTTCATAGTTCTACTTGGTGATGGCTTCCTCCAGGCCGTGGGCGAGGAGCTGTTCCCCGCTTAGCGACGGTGGAGGGGTTTTCGCGTGTCCCGCCGATACGTCTCCGGCGCTGCGCCCGGTCCGCTTCAGCCAGGGTTCGTCCTTGATGGCTTGGGCGATGACGGCCGCAACAGCGTCGGTATCGTCGGGGTCTACATTCGCAATCGCTGCGAGGAAGTCGGTGTGTTTGAGTAGCCGGGCAGGGTCGCCCTCTCCGGCGTTTTCAAGCACGGCGAGACGGATTTCCGAGTCTTTGAGTCGCTGTTCCGTCTCTTCACGGAGCTTGGTCTCTTCGGCTAGCTTGTCGCTGAGCTTCTCAGCGTCGCTCTTTTGGGCGTCTTCATATTCTTTGAGTTTGGCCTCAAGCTGGGCTGCCCTGCGGTCGGCGTCGCGCCTGGCCTTGCGCTCTGCGTCGAGTGCTCTCTTGCCCGCGTCACCAAGTGGTTCGGTGCTGGCCTGGGTTTCCGGGGTCTTGTCTTCGGCTTCAGAGGTTGCTGGTGCCTGGGATTCTTGGACTGACATCGCGTCTGGGTCCTTCCTCGTGGTGTCGTAAAACGGAACAACCCCAGACGGGAGTCCAGGGCTGAGATTAACTAGCGAAGGCCAGCAACCTGATCGAACGGTTACCGGCCTTCAGCCAAAACTATGTGGAGTTGTCGGGTTAGTTATTGGCTCCTTGTTCGGCTTGTTCGCGGGCTTCGCGTTCTGCTAGCCGCTTAGCAAGATTAGCCTCAAACTTCTTGCGCTGTTCGAGGACTCGGTTGTAGTTGTCCCGGTAGCGCTGAAGCTGTTCTGGCTTGATTCGTTTCATGATGGTGTCATGAAGACCAGGAATCGGCCAGATATTGGGCACGATCGGGCTGTCCATGAGCAAGATCATGTGGTCGGCCATCTCTTCAAGAGAGGCACCACGCGCGACTAAGTTATCGAAGGGTTCTTTGGGGAGTTTCCACGTCTCTTCCATCTCATCTCGATTCGCCGGATGCCTTGATAGTACTCGTCACTAATTATCGACATTCTACCAGTAATCAAAACTTCATGGTGAAACCCCGCAATTTGTGGCAACTCGATCACATGGGCTCCGCGGATCACGAGCATCACCGGTTCCTGGCCTGGATTCCTTGACGCTCCTTCGACGGCGTAATGCGAGGCAATGCCTGGATTATTCGTAGCGGAGGCCAGCGCCCAGTCCAGGTTGATGTCAGCCCCAGGCCGGATGTGAAGCCCGCGATACAAGACCCCGTGATAAGGCTTGACAGACTGCTCACTCAACCACCTAGCGGCATTAGCAATGTCACGCTTCATATCCGACTCGGTATACCCGCAACCACTTAGACAGTAGAGGAAATCATCCCAGTCCAGCCCCTCAAACAGGTCGAAGCCTTTGACCATGTTCGTGTAGGCATCTTTTCCGAGTTCTCCACCTTTGAACGTGTCCTGGAGGAAACGCACCGCCCGCTGATCCGGATCAGACAGACTCAAGAAGTACGCCGGCGGATTCTCAGTGACCCTAAACGTGGGCGTCTCGAAGTCAGCCGGAACCTTCGGCCCGCCGGGTTTCTTCGGCCCGCCCGCCCCGCCAGTAAGCGGTGTCTCAGATGACGTCGTAAAACGGAACGACCCCAGACGGGAGTCCAGGGCTAAGATTAAGTAGCGAAGGCCAGCAACCTGATTGAACGGTTACTGGCCTTCAGCCAAAACTATGTGGAGTTATCGGGCTAGGGGTTATCCTATTTCCACGAACTCATAAGGTAGCTTCGAGCGTTCAAGGAAGATAGCTGTCTTGATAGCTGCGTTGATGCTGTCAGTGTCGCTAATAATCACGTCGTAAGCCCAGTTGTACTGATAGCTCGGGTCATCCCAATCTAGCTCTTCCATCTCGACATAGGTCCAGATCTTGACGAGTTCGTCATAGAGCTTATCCGGTTCAGACGTTCTTACTGCAAAGATTGCTACCCTCGCCATAAGAAGCTCTCCTCCTCTCCAACAATCAGTAGTGCTGATTTCAAGCTTACCCCGTATTCTCGCAGACCGTTATTGAATGACTGGAGAAGTTCTTCAGTGGAAAGAGGGGACTCCCTTGCGTCGAGAACGATGTAATGTGATTGGGATTTCGCGCTGCGAATCTGTTGTCTCATCGATGAATCCGATGTGACTGTCTTAATTTCTACCGTTACCCTAGCTTCCCAGTCCACCGAATCTGGCACTTTGTATCTTCGCTTGGGTAGTGAATCCGACAGAGCTACTGACCTAAGTTTCACCCCGTTTTTCTCTAACCACACAAAAGTAGCGATACTCACCTTATCTGACCCGGTGGCGTATTTGTACGGGTCGTCTTTTGGCGCGATTTTCAGCTCATCCAGTCCGGCAGCTGGGGCAGCTTGCTTCTTTCTCGCTCGCACAGGCCGCATCGGTCCGGTGTAGCGGTGCTCCTTCGCCCCGGTGACCGCAGACAGCGGGTTCTCCGGCGTAGGTGTGTTCCCCGGAACCTTCGGCCCGCCGGGTTTCTTCGGACCGCCCGCCCCGCCAGTAAGCTGTGTCTCAGATGACGTCGTAAAACGGAACAACCCCAGACGGGAGTCCAGGGCTGAGATTAAGAAGCGAAGGCCAGCAACCTGATCGAACGGTTACCGGCCTTCAGCCAAAACTATGTGAAGTTGTCGGGCTAGGGGTTATTCAACGTCATCGAGGTCGAAGGGGAGCCCTGATTGAGCGAGGTACATGCCGATCCGAATGGCGCCCTCCATACTCTTACACCCGCTGATGGGGATGTCATACACCCAGTTGTAGGGATAATCCGGTTGGGAGTCCCAATCCAAGTCCTCCATCTCAATATAGGGCCAGATCTTGACGAGTTCGTCATAGAGTTTATCCGGCTCAGATGTTCTCACCTCGAATGATACGGTCGCTGCCATAGGTAGCTCTCCTCCTCTCCCACAATCAATAAGACTGAATCCAAGTCTACTCCATACTCGCGTAATGCGTTATCGAACATGGCTAAGAGTTCGTCCACTGAGGCTTTGACTTTCCGCGCATCAACAACCACTAGACGAGACTGATCGCGACCGCCTCTAATCCGCGCGTTTATTTTCTTGATTGAGATAGGATTCTTAATCTCAATCGTGGCCTTGGCGTCCCAGGTCACAGCATCAGGGGACTTGTAATTCTGGTCGGATAGATGGTCTGCCAGGGTAGCCGATCTGGTGATCTTGGACGAACCAACCTCTGCCCTCGATCCACTTGGCCGTAGGGAAGTTCTGGGCATGATCAATTCGCGGCATGGTGGGTGTCCTGGGTGGCGACGACGATGCCGTCATGGGCCTCGATCCGTGCCACGACGGCGTCGATGATTGCTTCAGCCTCTGCAGACCCCAAGGATCCGGTCACAAAATCACTTTGCACATCAACAACAACGAGAACCTGGCTGATAATGTCCTACTTCCGCAGATCGTGGGGCATGAGTTGGGCTAATCGTAGCGGCTCAGCAACAACTGAGGGGGCTAGACCAGAACGACGCCTTTCTTGACGGTCTCAACCGCCTCTGATCCTGCACACACCTCGACGATCTTCAATCCAAATTCCATCGCGGTTCCTGCGCCTTGACTAGTGATGATTACCCCGTCACAGACCACCGGTTCGTCAAGTAGTTGCGCGCCGTGTTCGGTCAACACCTGGTGGAAGCCGGGATTAGAGGTGGCTTGAATACCTTCGAGTAAGCCGAGTTCTGCCAAGATGGACGGAGCCGCGCAGATGGCGGCAACATGCTTGCCTGCTTGAATGAAACTGGTGACTGCGTCGCGGACTGTCGGATTGGCTTTCAGATGCGTGGTTCCTGGCATCCCACCAGGCAGAATGATCATGTCATAGTCGTTGAGGTCACGCTCACCCAAGACGGCGTGGCTGACGATCTCAACCTGGTGAGAGGAGACAACCCCGCGCCGATCCCCGATTGCAACCAATTCGCAACTCACTCCGGTTCGGTAGAGCAAGTCATAGGGGGTGAGTGCTTCAACTTCTTCAAAGCCGGCGGCAAGCAGAATCGCTACTTTGGGGTCTTTCAATAGTGCCGTGGTCATCGGTGATCCTTCCTGGCGGGGCAACAGCGCACCCGTCACCTGATCCAGTCTAGGTGAAAATGGTGGTGGAGACCTCGCAGGTGTCGTCAGTGATGGAGACGGTGATTACCCCATCTGTAGACGAATCGGAGGACGCGTTGCGCTGAAAGGACGAGCACGCAGTGGCCATCGGCAAGGCCGCTGCGACGATCAGCGCGGCGAGTGGACGTGAATATTTCATGAGGCTCCTTCCTTAGTGCCTTCGCGATGTTAGTGAGAACCCTCGACCGTCTGTAGACGACGTGAGGGGCGGATGAGTTGGATGTAGATAAAGACGGGGACACAAAGCAGCATGTAGCCAATCCAGGCGATACCTTGGAGCACCGTGGGTTGGACGGAGAAGTTGAACATTGCTTCGAGGAGGACATACCACCATGACGTCGTGGACAAGAGGCCGCCGTTGTCGAAGTAGGGGGTCAGATCCCAGAAGTAATTACCCCAGCCGGGCAGGATTGAGGCCTCTTGAAGGTCTCCGATCCCGTAGGAGAAGATGCCTGCGGCGACAAAACCAGCATGATGCCGGTGACGTTGAAGAATGTTTTGAGGTTGGCGGCGTGATCGACCATCCAAAACATCATCCAGGTCACGAAGATGGCAGCAATGATGGATAGGACGCCACCGACGATTTCTTGGGCTTGAAAGGTCAGCGAGTACAGCCTCCAGGTGAACGCCACCCCGGCCATCAAGGGGATGGCGGCAGCTATGCCGACTCCCAGCCACATCTTCGGGAGCAGATCCCTGCGGTTCATTTTGATAACAAAGGAGACGAGAATCCCGACGAGGACGGCCGCCTCGACTCCCTCGCGGAGGGCAATCACGAAATTGGCCAGAAACATATAACCCTTAGTGAAACAAAGGCATGGTTTACCTTGACCGTCAATTTGGCTAGGCCCAACTACCCTATAAGTAATTGAACAAGGTACCCCTAACTTAATTTCTCGGGTTCGTCGCGCTCCGGAACGCCCATTACAAGCACCTCATAACCAAATGTGATCGAGACGTTATCGACGGTTCAACTCGGTGGCATCCCCTGCACGCGTCCAAGCCGTACCCGGAGAAGTGCGATCTGCATGGCCCTGCGCGGCAGGTGGGCACTCATCCACACCGGCCAGGCGGGGCTACCAGATGGTCACAAGTTAGGCAACGTGCACATAGGGCCGCTGGTATTTATTGGGTTCAACCCTGCGCAGAATCTCGTGAGCCGACGACGCGACCTGACCTTGGCCGAACATCAAGAAGGCGATCTGGTTGGCCATCGGAGACCCGGATGCCCAGTCGAAGTAGAGGTGGGGAACGTGGCCAGTGTGGTCGCGAATAGACAGTGACAGCGCTGCTAGAGCATTGGCGACCGAATGGCCTTTGGCTCTCAGCACTTGGAAGTTACCGACCTTGTGCCCGGTGACTTCGATGGTTGACGAGAACTCGGATGGATCGATGAGTTCGATCTCAACGAAGATCGGCTGAGCCATATCGAAGAGTCGATGTTCGACGTTTTCACGCTTGCGCTTTTCGACATATTCGCCGATCCGCCCCGACCCTGGCTTGTGGGCAATGAGTCTGACCGTCGTGGGGGTGTGCGAGATGAAGGACAGCGCCGTGGCGTCAAAGTGAATCTCTTCGACGCGCAGTTCGTAAGATCTGCGCCAGCGCGAAAGGAAGGAGACCACCAGGATCGCAACGGTGAAACAGGTCGCGATCTTCAAACCGTCAGGGCGCTCGATCATGTTGGCGACGGTGACGTAGGCGAAAATCAAGGTGACCGCACCGTAGCAGATGACGGGGAAACGCTTGCCTTTGCCAGACTTCCAGTCACTTCTGGTAGACAGAGTGGCTGCCAGGGAGGCGGAGGTGACTAGCACCAAGACGCCGGTCGCATAGGCGCCACCTTGGGCTTCGACGGATGCCCGGAAAATCAGGGTGACGACACTGCAGACCGCCGTGACGATGAGGATCATCGGACGGGCTTTGCGCGCCCATGAGGGGGCCATGCCGTAGCGCGGCAAATATCTCGGGATCAGGTTGAGTAGACCCGACATCGCAGATGCCCCGGCGAACCAGAGGATCAGAATGGTGGCGAGGTCGTAGACGGTTCCGAAGCCTTCACCGAGGTAGAGATGGCCGAGATAGGCCAAGGCCCTCCCCTCGGCTTGCCCACCAGGCTGGAATTGTCTTTGATCAATCAGGGTTGTCGTCACCAGCGAGGAAGTAGCCAGGAATAGCGACATGGTCAGTGCCGCCGTCGTCAACATCTTCTTAGTTCCGCGAACCCGGCGGGCGACCTGTTCAGTCTTCGTCCCCTTGCCTCCGTCAACCTCAGGCATGACCACGACGCCGGTCTCGAAACCCGACATCCCCAAAGCCAGCTTCGGGAAGGACAGCAGCACCAACCCGATGGCAAGCAGCGGTTTGGGATATTCAATCGAGACCATCTGGTGCCAATTGAGCAAGATCGCAGGATGGTTGACTAGCTCCCACAGACAGCGAATGATGACGACGAGCGACAACGCCAGGTAACTAGCAACGAGGGCTACCGCAACGCTGATGGTCTCACGCATCCCTTTGAGGAAGACTGCACACAGTAACGCCAGCATCACGAAGGTGATCAGAATGTGCTGACCTGAGAGGAATCTGGGGGTAAAGGGGTTAGCGACGATGTGAGCTGCCGCGTCAGCTGAAGACAACGTGATGGTGATGACGAAGTCGGTGATCGTGAATCCAAGGAGCACCAGGACGCACAGTTTCGCCCACCACCTGTGCAGAAGCTTTTCGAGCATGTAGATCGAACCGGCACCGTGTGGAGAAGCCTTCGCCACATATCGGTAGACAGGTAGTGCAGCGCACAAGGTCACTAAAACAAGCACGATGGTGGCGAAGGGTGCCAGCAGTCCCGCAGCTAAGGCCGCCAGGGCAGGCTGATAACCAAGGGTCGAAAAATAGTCGACGCCAGCCAAGCACATCACTTTCCACCAGGGGTGACCTTGCTTGACACCAGGCATGACGTGAGGCCCAGGAATATCCCCTCTGACCTCAACCTTTTTGTCGAGAATCCAGCTCTTCAGACTTCGCACAACGGATAACGTACACCCGCGCCCCCTGACACGCTAGAGCAGCGTCACCGTCATTCACCACCGATCACCACTCCGTCTGGCTCTGGAGCAGAAGATAGACTCTTGCTATGGCCTTGATTCATGAACCACTAACCACCGACTGCAGCGACGACGTCTTCACCCAGGTCGCTGATCTGCGCACCTCCATTCTCCAGGAGACTTCCGGATCGGCCACCCCTGTCATCCATGCAATGGCGCTGCGTCAGCGCTATAAGTCAGAGCTTCTCAACATATTGGGATGCGCTCTGGTCTGGGACGACGCTGTGCAGCCACGACGTCTCGTGGCGACGGCCGAGGTCACTCGCCATGCGATGGAACCCGAGTCGGCATACGTCGACGTCTATGTGGTCGCGGATATGCGTCACCGTGGAATCGGATCGGCACTATTAGATGAGATGGAGGCCAAGGTTCCAGATGGCCACCAGCTCTATGTCTGGACCTGTGATCCGCTGATCTCTCTCGACCAGTGCCCCGACGCGATTCGCCCTAACCACGGTGAAGGAGCGGTTGATCCTCGCGCCGATTCGGCGAGATTCCTGGTCAAACACGGTTACGTCTTAAACACTGCCTCTCGGACTGCAATCATCCCGCTCCCGATTGCCGATGAGGTATTGGACGAGCTTGACCCGCAACTTCCTCCTGGGTATCAGGTGACCAGTTTCCATAACGCCATACCCGATCAGCTCTACGAAGCTTTGGCGGAGTTGAATCTGATCGGCGTCCGCGACCAACCTGGCGGTGACCCCGATGAGCGACCAGAGATTACCGCCGAGATCCTTTCTACGATGCATAAGGAAGAAATCGAGAACGGAAAACAGCGTTTCACCGCTTTCGCCTTTGACCCGGACGGTAATCCTGTGGGATTCACGTCAGTAGTTACTAGCGTCTCACTCCCCCGCGCCTATCAAGGGTGGACGATCGTCAGGGACGGGCATCGAGGTATCGGGCTTGGGTTAGCAATGAAGATCGCCAACCTCAAGCTTATGAAGGATAAAACCCCTGAACTGGAGTTTGTCGAAACTGAGAACACCTATGTCAATGCCCCAATGCTGGCGATCAACAAGAAACTTGGATTCCGCCTGGATTATCAGGAGTCGTGCTGGCGCAAGTCCGGTAACTAATGGAGTTCATCGGTTATTGCGTAGTCTGCGCCTGCCATTGACTGCCAGGGTGTGAGACTCAAAGCCTTCACCACACCAGCGCCATCATCAAGGAAACCCAATCAGGCCCAGGGCGAGTTGTGCGGAACGCTTCGCCCTGGGCGCAGTCTTTCGCGCTCTCTATTCACCTTGCCTGAGGCTCCCGCCCCCACCCGCGTCCCTCCACACTCCGACCCGCGACTATTCCGTGCTTGACCCATCCGCGCCCCTCCACTCCCGCACACACCACTCCCGCACACACCTCGCGATGACCGAAAGCGCAAGGTCACGCTTGGACACGGATCGAGAATCCAAAATTGACCCCGGCAATTGGTGACATCTAACAATCCTTGCGTTCACTCCCCACCATCCACCGACGACAAGGGCATTGATTATTCAACCTAGTATTTCACCTAGTCATTGAACATTACTGGGATCGAGACCAAAGAAATCAAGGAATGAGTGATGGCCTGAAAATTGAAATAAAATCCCTAATCAGGCGGCAATAGCCCTCAATTCTACCCGTGAATAGTTTGCAAGCTACCGCAGGCAGCGCTTATCTGATCCCCACAATTTGAATGACTAAACTTTCCTTTGACAGAAAATGCCGTGCCTGCTATAGTGAATGAGTGTCAACTAAGGAACGTAGCGGACCCCGCATCAAACTTCAACTAATCACAGTTTTACTTATCGCAATATTTAGCCTATCTCTGGCCCCACTCTTTACAGCTCGTGCATTCGCCACAAGCGCGACGTCTTCGGATTACACCGTGGATTTGACTGCCCCAACAGAGGTTTCACAAGGGCAAGGAATGACCTACAACGTCATTGTTGAATCCACCGCAACTGAAGACGAACCGATCTACGACGTCACTTTGACGGCTCACCTGGCCGAAGGCTTGGCCTTCGACTCCGTCCCAACGGGAGACGATTTGCCGGTGCGTTCGGTGTCGTATGACGAACAGAGCCGGACCGTCACCTTCGTGCTGAACGACATCACCGAACAACTGCTGAGCTTCGCTTTCTCAGTCAGGAACGTCAATGACGAAGTCAAAGACCAGAACACGGTCTACACCACGACTATCACAGGTAGTGAAACCGATCTCGGTGAAATCCCCTCCGACGAGGCGACTACGCGGGTGGTCGGAAACAACGAATACGTCCCCCGCAAGGCGGCCTCTCCTGTGCCTGGCTCAGGTAATCGGCTAGTCACCTATCGTTTCAACGTCAATACCGTGCGCAGCGAAGAAAGAGGTACCTTCACTTCGTGGGAGCAGCGTCTCACCGATGTTCTGCCAGCCGGAGTTGAGGTGCGGGATAAGTCCGAGGGGTGGACGATCACCCCGAACTCTGACGGTTCCACCACCGCTGTCTATCTGCGCACAGGCAAGTATGGCCCGTCCGCAGGATCGATGGATCTTTCCGAGCAGGCTATCTGGTTGACCGTCTATTACCCGCCCACTCTCTTCCCAGACGGCACCTTGCCGCCGACCAATACCGTCCAGCTCCAGACTCGCGATCACAGCGGAACCTGGTTCGACCAAAAGCCGGCATCTGCCACCTCTGCGCGATTTGCCGCAGTCTCCGAAGAGGCGCTTTACATAGTCAAGGGCCTCAGCGCCGGCAATGACGAGGGCGTTTGGGAGAGCGGACGATGGGCATCGTCTTATGAGGTCAACGCCTCCTTCTTGGACGTCTCAGGCGACGGCAAGACGGTTGATCACCTCACGGTTGAGGATTCTTCACTCGACAATGCCGACAACAAGGTCTTCTTCGATCACTTCACCGCCACCTCCGTCGCTGTGTCCTTTGGTGGGTCGTTGACCAAGACTGCCCACCCTTACCGTTTCGAGTACTTGACTTCGGGCGAACCGTCGACGTGGAAGACATACGAGTCGCCTCGGCTCAAGACCACTGCATACACACAGTTTTCCGCCATGCCGAATGGGTCACAAAGCTTCAGTGGTCAATCCCTCTCGCTAGCTGAGGGAGAACGTCTGACCGGGTGGCGCGTGGTGATCTCCGGGACCGATCCTGCCGTCATTGACGCAGACGCAACCGTCAAGGTCGTCGTCAACGGCTGGCCGAGTGCGACGTCTATGGCTGACCCGGACGCTGTTGTCGAATCGGTTCACAACACCGCCACCGTACGCGGGGTGATCACCGGCGCCACTGAGGTTCGGGCCCAAGACGACATGACCCGGACGATCCATGACCGTGTCAACGTGGTGACCTGGGTCACAGCACCTGCCAGTGTCGAGATCGGATCGGCGGCTAACTACACTGCCACGATCGCCAACTTTGATCCGGCGGGGCGCAGTTACCGAGACTCTGTGATGAAGGTGGTGCTCCCTGTCGGTGTCCTCTATGACGCCTCCGTCGGCGTCAGTGCAAAGGCAGAGCGCAACGGCGCGGGCATGGCCTATCCGCAACTGGGTAGCGATGTCGTCGTGACCACGGAGACCG
Organism: Actinomycetes bacterium; assembly: GCA_023442485.1. Classification (GTDB taxonomy): domain Bacteria; phylum Actinomycetota; class Actinomycetes; order Propionibacteriales; family Propionibacteriaceae; genus JAEZZG01. Next base: position 11,515 of record JAEZZG010000071.1, read on the forward strand.
TGGTTGATGCCTCCGGTGAACACGAAGTTGTCGTCTTCACCTTCACCGAGCTTGAATCATCCCATAAGCCTGGACAGCCGATCTCTCGTTGGCTGGTCGGCGACGGTTTCACATACGAGATTCCCACCATCGTCCAACCGGACGCCTATGGAGTCAATCAGAATCGCCCGGTAGTGACGTCGTGGGCTTATACCGACGACGCCCGCTATTCGGCCCTGCCAATCAGTTTCTACCCATCCTTCCATTCGGCTGATGTCTACAATTTCGACAAGGCCCGCACCATCATTTCTCGTGCTCAGGCCCACAGTCTGATGACGACCTCTGGCGGATTGCTTATGGGCAAGTTGGTCAGGGCATCCGAGGACCTTCGCTGGGCTCCGTCTGCCGTCGTTGACGCCCCTGGCACTGCGCAGTGGCAGATCACCATCAAGAATACCTTGCTTGACCCGGTGAAAGACTTTGTCGTCTTCGATCGACTGCCCCACCGAGAAGATGGCCGCGGCAGTGAGTTCGCTACGGTTCTCGCTGGCCCGGTCGATGGCCTTCCTGCAGGTGCCAGGGTCGAATACTCCAAGGACGCCACCAGCGCAGATAACGGTTCGTGGAGTGGAGACGCCGAAGGTGCCACCGCCGTCCGGATTACCATGGCGGAACTCGCTATGAATTCGACACTGAAGGTGGTGCTGCCGACCTCTGTTCCGGCAGATGCGATGGGTGAGCAGATCGCCACCAATCAGGCGACCGCTACCGGTGAGTACGCTGACACCGCGCGTTCCTTCTTCTCGACACTCGCCCACGTCACGGTGGAGCCACGTCCAGCGTTGACTATAGAGAAGACGACCAATGGAAGCGCCTACACCGAAGCCCCTGGGGCCAAGGTAGAGACGGGCAGCGAAGTCACCTGGACCTACACGGTACGCAACACCGGGAACACGGTGTTGTCGGATCTCTCTGTTACAGATAACTGGACAGCCGGTGACGGTACATCAGGGGTTATCACCCTGACGTCAATCGATGATGCACCCTTGCACCCCGGTCAGAGCCGTGTGTTTACCGCAACAGCGGCAGCGATCGCTGGCCAATACGTCAATGAAGCTACCGCCCACGCTACTGCCCTCGACAGCCAAGGTGAACCGGCACAGATCCAGCCCGATCCGGCTACGGACAAGTCCTGGTACTTCGGAGAAACAGCCAGTATCACGGTCGAAAAGCTCGTCTCCGACTCCCCGGATGGACCTTTCGTCAAGGAGATGCAACTTCCCCAAGGTGGGACTGCATTCTGGCAGATCGTGGTTACCAACACTGGTGACGTTGAGCTAACCGATGTGAAGGTCGCAGACGAACTGCTCGGTGAGCATTTCGTCATAGATCGGTTAGCCCCTCAGCAGTCTCAAACCAAGGTGATAAGGCAGGCTGACCTGCAAGAACACACCACGAATGAGGTTACAGCCACCGCCGAGTCCCCTTATGGGGTCAAGACCGCTCGTGACTTCGCCGACGTCAGCGTGATCAAACCTGCCCCACCACTAGAGGAAGAGCCGACACCGGAGCCGACGCCGGAGCCGACACCAGAGCCGACCTCAGTACCGACTCCGGTACCTTCCCAACGGGTCTCTGAGGCCCCGCGTCAACCGGACCTTCCCAGTTCAGGTGCGCACGGGTCCGGACCGGGTTCTTTGGTCCTTTTGTTGATTGCCTTTGGAACGATAGCTGCATCATTGGCATCAACTCAGCGTTCTTCGCGACGCTGATTTATCCCTCCAAGTGGCGAGCCATGACGAGGGATATGGCTCGCCACTTTCATATCTTTTCCAAAACCTACGTCTCAGTGCCCACGGCACTGTCTTCATTCCACAATCCAAATAACAGTTAATTGCAAGTGGCGGGCCATAGCGGGCCCGCCACTCAGCATTGCTGCAACGCCGGAAGCACTAATGCCCCATCATCTCGCGGACGATCTCGTCCTTAGTCAAAGACTTCGGATAGTAGGTCGGCCAGTGATCCATCTCTTTGAGAAGCTCCTCCTGAGAAGTATTGCCCATATAGATGTGGAAATGAGATGCTTTGACCGGGGCGATGTTGTGGTCGGAGAACTGAACGTACTTCGGTTCATAGGCAGCTAACGCCTCTTCTACCTGCTCTACCTCCGCTCCATATAACTCTGAAAATCGAATCTCATTTTCTTCCGTTTCCGGAACCTCGTTTGCTTTTTTCTTCCAGTCTTTCATGATCGACGACTCGACCCTCCTGGCGATCAACCCAAAAACTCATCGACCAGTTCCCCGAACATCCAAACAGTCTTCGCTTCCCAACCGCACCCAAGTTAGACCATGTAAACCACTGTTAAACAAGGGATTTCACTATCCTCGCCGCGTCATCAAACACACGCACTCGACGTGGTGCGTCATGGGGAATAGGTCGAAGGCCTCGATCCACTCCACGCCGTAGCCACATTGTTGCCAGGTATTCAGGTCTCGTGCCAACGCTGCGGGATCACACGCGACATAGGCGACAGCGCGAGGACGCAATCCAGCCAGATGTCTCGTGACTCTTTCACCTGCTCCCTTGCGCGGAGGGTCGAGGACGATGATGTCGGCTTCCTTCAGTCGTCCCAGATTTCGCTCAACCTTCCCGGCATAGAACCTGGCTTCCGGAACATTTCGTCGGGCATATTCGATCGCGTCTGGAGACACCTCAATCCCCACCACATCACAGCCGGCTCTTTCTAACATTCCAGCAAACAAACCCACGCCACAATACAAATCTAGGGCCAGCTCCCCTGCCGTTGGGGACAGTCCTCTCATGACCGCCTCAACTAACACCTCAGCAGCTCGCGGATGGACCTGCCAAAACCCTTGTGCCGACACCACATAGTCTCGATCATCCACGCGCTGCACTAGGTCTGCCGGACCGCTGACAACCCTTCCGTCTGCCACAACGGAGACATCGACGCCATTCGTCGCCACCCGTATCCGTCGCGCGTCAACATCACACAAGTCCCGCGCCGTCGGCCCGGCAGGGGCCGCCAGCAGGCAGCCACAAGAACTTAGATCAACCAGGCTATGTGAGCGGGCTCGACGCAAGCCAACCCGGGCCACACCGTCACTAGCGTGAGTATCAATCTCTGCCCAATAATCCATTCGGGTGCGCCACCCCAAGTGCGAGCCGTGACCCTCATCAACGGTGATCACCTCACCGTCCCAGGAAATTCCAGCTAGACGCTGAAGTTGCTCGGCAACGACCTGCCGTTTCGATTCCAACTGGGCCAGGTAACTCATGTGTTGAAAGTCACAGCCACCGCACTCGGCAAAGACTGGGCACGGCACCTCGACCCGGTTCGGCGAAGGCTCCAACACCTCGACTACTTCGCCGAACCAGTATTTTGCCTTGGCTGAATCGGTGATTGATACGGTGACGAGTTCACCGGGGATGCCGCGTCGGACGAAGATCACTCGGCCGTCGTGGCGTCCGACACAGTAACCTCCGTGGGCGATGCGTTCGAGCCGCAGCGGCCCCAGTTGCGCTGTTACATCGCCCTTCAGGTCAGATACGCACACGAGACAATCCCCAGGAACCCACCGAACTTAGCGGCTTAGCCTTCTACGCCGGTGATTTGTTCAGGGACCGACATCTCGATGATCCCACCGGGAACGGCAGGGTGGTTGCCACGATTCACCACGAGGTTGGCGAAGAACTCGTAGAGTTCCTCGGCTGCGCCGGTGGTCAGGTCCTTTTCTTGGGCTGCGGCTCCCATGAGCACCCCGCGAAGCACCCAGCGGGGGCCCTCTGCGAGCCACGTCGTCGAAACATGTGACATCTGCTTACCCTCGGGAGTTGTCACCGGAATCACCCGGTGAACCTGCGGGCCGAAGGGGCCTTCCTGGACCTCGGCGGTGCCACCTTGGTCGGCGGTTGCATCCAACAACGACTGACGAATCTCGGGCAGGATCGAATAGGACTGGGGTTTGCCGATCAGCATGACTTCGATGGCGGATTTGCCGTCACTGACGAGCAGGACTTGCACCTTGTTCGTAGCCTGGTTGACCTGGAACTGCACCTGCATCTGGGAAAACGGGGTGATCACCAGGGTGCCGAGATCGATGCGAGTCACATCGTCAGCGTCGAGATCGACCTCGTCAATATCGAAAGGCCCATCCTCGCGCCAGTCACGAGACTGATCTATCTCCACCCATTCATCAACGAGGATATCAGGGGTTAGGTCTTCCTCGGTGTCGTCGAGGGCAAGGTCATCGGCATCTCCATGATCGCCTTCGGACACCAGTTCTTCGTCCAGCGTCTCCTCAACCTCAACCTGCTTGCGTTTGCGACCAAACATCTTTTCTCCTCGTTCTAGGCTCTAATG
>JAEZZG010000016.1 GCA_023442485.1 Actinomycetes bacterium
GTGGGCCCCTCCGGTTTCGGAAGGGCCCACCACGGCTATTGAGTATCCTTGATCCCTCACCGGGACGAGGGATCAACCCCTAGATGAAGCCGAGTTCAGCAACAGCCTTGCGCTCAGCCTCGAGCTCTTCAGCAGACGCATCCATGCGCTGGCGGGAGAACTCGTTGATGTCGAGACCACGCACGACCTGCGGGCGTCCGTTGGCGATGGTCACCGGGTAGGAGTAGATCAGGCCACGCGGAATACCGTAGGCACCGTCGGAGCAGATCGCCATGGAGACCCAGTCACCAGCGGGGGTGCCAAGCATCCAGTCACGCATACATTCGACGGTTGCGTTAGCGGCAGAGGCGGCGGAGGAGGATCCGCGGGCCTTGATGATCGCGCCGCCGCGCATCGCAACGGTCGGGATGAAGTCCTTCTCGATCCATTCCTGATCAACCATCGAGTAGGCGGCCTGGCCATCGACCTCTGCGTGGAAGACGTCTGGGTACTGAGTGTTGGAGTGGTTGCCCCAGATGGTCATGTTCTTGACGGTCTCAACGCCGACGCCGAGCTTATTGGCCAACTGAGTCTTGGCGCGGTTGTGGTCGAGACGGGTCAGTGCAGCGAACTGGGAGTTCGGGATGTCGGGGGCGTTGGTCATCGCAATCAGGGCGTTGGTGTTGGCAGGGTTGCCGGTCACCAGCACCTTGACGTCGTCAGCAGCGACCTTGTTGAGGGCCTTGCCCTGGGCGGTGAAGATCTTGCCGTTGGCGGATAGGAGATCAGAACGATCCATACCTTCCTTGCGAGGCATCGCACCGACGAGCATGGCAGCGTTGACGCCGTCGAATACCTTCTCTGGGTCGTCACCGATCTCGATGTTGACCAGGTTCGGGAATGCGCAGTCGTCAAGCTCCATCACGACGCCCTCGAGAGCCTTCAGGGCGGGAGTGATTTCAAGTAGGCGAAGTTCAATCGGGGTGTCACCCAAAAGCGAACCGCTAGCGATGCGGAACAACAAGCTGTAACAGATCTGGCCAGCGGCGCCGGTGACTGCAATCTTGACAGGAGTGGTCACGAGTTTTCCTTCTCTCGTACTAGGTTTTCACTTCGAGGTTACCGCCAAACCGTGTGGCTGGGGTAGAAAAGTTGGCACTTGTCGCGGATCAACGCCGACGATGATCAACTAGCGGAAGATCACGGTGCGGTTGCCGTCGAGGAAGATCCTCTTCTCAGAGAACAGCCGAACTGCCTCGTGAAGGGTTTGGGATTCGTTGCGCTGACCGATCTCGACCAGTTGCGGCACCGTCTTGGTGTGGTCAACGCGGACGACGTTTTGCTCGATGATCGGGCCCTCGTCAAGGTCAGAGGTGACGAAATGCGCCGTCGCGCCGATCAACTTGACCCCGCGCGCATGTGCCTGGCGGTAAGGATTAGCCCCCTTGAAACCAGGCAAGAAGGAGTGGTGGATGTTGATGGCCTTCCCCGATAGCTCCTGGCACAACCCTTCGGAGACGATCTGCATGTAACGAGCCAAGATCACCAGCTCAATGTTGTGGGCATTGACCACTTGACGGATTCGATCCTCAAACCACTGCTTGGTGTCAGGGAAGACGGCGTGATCTTCAAAACCTACCCCGTAGAACTCCGCAATCGGTTTGAGGGTGGGATGGTTGGACAGAATCAGAGGAACGGAGATGTTGAGTTGACCCGAGTGGGCGGCGTAGAGCAAGTCGTTGACGCAGTGGGTGGCTTTGGACGCCAAGATCAAGGTGCGGGTGGACCGGTTCGCTTCGTCAACCCCCCATGCAGCCCCGAAGTGCTCGGCCACCTCCCTCATTGAGGCCTCGATGAGGGCCTTGTCGGATTCAGATTCGATCTGGATGCGCATGAAGAAGTTGCCGGAGTCGGTCGAGGAATACTGTTGGGATTCCACGATATTCCCGGAAGCCTTCACGATGGCGCCGGAGACGGCGTGGACGATCCCGGGCTGGTCCTTGCAGGAAAAAGTAAGCACCCACTGATTCATGTGTCTAACCCTATGCCATAACCGGACTTGATGGGTTCGGTTCATGCACCTGGAACGGTTTCCGATCTTTTCAATGCACTCACTACACTGAGGGAGACACATGCGTCACTCACATCCGCTGACCTGTCGCCTGGGCCCATCCTGTAGGCCGGTACCGGCTAGCCCGACTCTTGGTGATCGGGAGACAAGCAGCGCGGCAGCCTAGATAGGGTCGTGAACCCCACGTTGATCCGAGGAGAAATATGACCGAGGTCCCCATCGATCCCACCGAAGCGACCACACGCGCCAGTGACACACAGCCGTGGGCGAGCCCGGCAACACTCGGCACCGACGGTGTTTCGTCTAGATCGGGTTCGATCATCTGGACGAAGGTCGACGAAGCGCCTCAGCTTGCTTCGCACTCCCTGCTCCCCATCGTCAAGGCCTTCTGCTCCCATGCCGGGATAGCGGTGGAGGTAGCCGACATCTCCCTCGCTGGTAGGATCTTGGCTCAGTTCCCTGAAGTTCTCGGCGATTCAGCCCGTCCCGATGATCTGACCCGACTCGGTCATTTGAGCGAATGCGGTGACGCCAACATCATCAAATTGCCGAACATCTCCGCCTCAGTGCCGCAACTGATGGCTGCCATCTGCGAACTTCAAGAACACGGGTTTGCCATCCCCAACTACCCAGACAATCCCGTCACCGATCAAGAACGTGACATCGCTGCCCGCTACACGGCTGTCCTTGGCTCGGCAGTCAACCCCGTCCTCAGGCAAGGTAACTCGGATCGACGCCTGCCCCAAGCCGTCAAATCCTTCGCTAAGGCTCACCCGCACCGGTTAGGGGAGTGGACCGCCGATAATCCCTGTCGCGTCGTGTCGATGAGTGACGGCGACTTCTACGCCCACGAGGTATCGGTCGTCATCGACGCTCCCACATCCGCGCGGATCGAATTCTTAGCAAACGACGGCGCGGAGCCGGTTCAGCTCGGCAGCACCCTCGAGTTTGAAACAGGGGAGATCGTCGACACCACTTTCATGTCGGTGGCCAAACTCGACGAATTCTTCGCTACCGAGATGGCAGCGGCGAAACGAGACAATCTGGTCGCGTCGGTCCACCTCAAAGCCACCATGATGAAGGTCTCGGACCCCGTCATGTTCGGTCACTGCGTGCGGACCCTGATCCAGCCAATGCTGGACAAATGGGCCGACCAATGTGGCGAGTTGGGGATCAACCCCGCCCTCGGCCTAGGCGATATGATCTCCGCGATCGACCAGGCAAGTCCCGACGTCAGGGATCAGATGAAGGCAGATCTGGATGCATGTCTGAGTGCCGGTCCCGCCTTGGCGATGATTGATTCGGACCGGGGGATCTCCCATCTGCACGCACCCAACCTCTTGATCATCGACGCATCAATGCCGCTGGTGGTGCGCGACTCAGGGCAGATGTGGAATGCCGACGGTAAACTCCAACCCGTCGTCGCCATGATTCCCGACCGCTGCTACGGTCCGATGTATCGCGCCGTCATCGACGACTGCAAAGCCCACGGGAAACTCGATCCCGCCACGATGGGGTCGGTGTCGAATGTCGGGCTGATGGCGAAGAAAGCCGAAGAATACGGCTCCCACCCGACCACATTCATCATGGAGCAAGCCGGGACGGTTCGGGTCATCACCGACGACGCAAAGGTGCTGACCACACACGACGTCGAGGCAGGCGATATTTGGCGGATGTCGCGCGCCAAAGATCTCCCGATTCGCGAATGGGTCAAGCTGGCTGTTCAACGATCGAAGATCAGCGACTCCCCGGCGATCTTCTTCCTGGATCAGAACCGTCCTCACGACGCCAATATGATCTCCAAGGTCACCCGGTATCTTGGAGAATGTGATCTTGACGGGGTCGAAGTAGAAATCCTGCCACCGGTCGAGGCCGTGACGATGTGTTTGGATCGAGCCCGTCAAGGCAAAGATTCGATCTCTGTCACCGGCAATGTCTTGCGTGACTATCTGACTGACTTATTCCCGATCTTGGAGGTCGGCACCTCCGCGAAGATGCTCTCCATCGTCCCGCTTCTAGCCGGAGGCGGTATGTACGAAACTGGTGCGGGTGGTTCGGCACCCAAACATGTTCAGCAATTCGTCGCCGAGAATTATCTGCGCTGGGATTCCCTCGGTGAGTTTTGCGCCTTGCAGGCCTCACTTGAACAGGAGGCTCGCCTGCATCACAACCGCAAGGCGGCAGTGTTGGCCGCCACCCTCGACCGAGCCGTGACGACCTTCCTGGCGGAGAATAAGTCTCCTGCCCGCCGTCTTGGGCAAATCGATAATCGCGGATCACATTTCTACCTCGCCCTCTACTGGGCTGAAGAGCTGGCAGCCCAGTCGCAAGACGAGGCTCTGGCAACACACTTCGCCACCGTTGCGCAACGAATCCGCAACCAGGAGGAAGAGATCGCGACGGAGTTGATTCAGGCCCAAGGTGTGCCAGTAGACATGGGCGGATACTACGATCCTGATGACGCTAAGGTGGCCGCCGCCATGCGTCCTAGCCAAGAATGGAACCGCATTGTCGCTGGAATCGGCAAGGCCGCAGGACCAGCCACCTGTGCCGGAGGCTGCTGACGCTAGGATGCCTGCCCGTTCGGGAGCTTGGCTACTGAACCGGAAGGGGAGCGGGGTAGAACCGCTAGTCAGGAAGGGGTGATGCCCGATCGGGTAGCCTCGAACGGGTGAGGGGAGTCCCTCTAGCAGGTGCACTCCCTTGTCTGGTTTGTTATCGTGGGTCCATGCCACAGTCCCCGACCCCGTCGGAGCCCGACACTCCAGGAGATAGTTTTTCAGGTCGATTCCTTGATCCGGTGATCTGTGCCCGGTTCCCGTCCCTCCACGGCAAAACGCAACGCTGGACGCCGCGACACATTGACGTCCGTCGTGCCCATCGACTGTACTGGTTCCCCACCTGTTTCCATCACCGCTGTTCCCACAACCGCTGGGGAGGTTTCTTCTTCCAGCTCAACCCAGATAGGTGAGGGATGGACTATGTGGGCAAATATCGCACTGGTTTTTCTCTTCTTCCTCATCGGCGCAGTTTTCGCCGCCTCAGAGATGGCTCTGGTTTCCCTCCGAGACTCACAAATCAAGAATCTCGCCGGGAAAGGCAAACGCGGTCGCTCCATCGTCGAGGTCACCTCAAACCCCAACCGCTTCCTCTCCGCCGTCCAAATCGGGGTGACCCTATCGGGTTTTCTCTCCTCATCCTTCGGTGCCACCACCCTAGCCACGAACTACCTGGCACCCTTTCTCACTAGCTGCGGAGTCAAACCCTCAGTCTCCGGCCCCCTCGCAGTCGTCCTGATCACCATCGTCATCTCCTACTTCTCGATTGTGATCTCCGAACTCACCGCCAAACGCCTCGCCATGCAAAACGCGGAGAGTTTCTCCCTCGTCCTGGGTCCCTTCATCAACGGGATCGCCAAGATGTTTAGGCCCCTGATCTGGCTGCTTGGAATCTCAACGAACGCCTTGGTACGTCTACTCGGTGGCAACCCAGAGGCAGCCCGCGAAGAGGTGACAGACGAAGAGCTGCGCACCATGGTGGGGGCGTCAACCACCTTGGGGGACGAAGAAAGACGCATCATGGACGACGTCTTCGAGGCCTCCAATTTGACGTTGCGGGAAGTGATGGTCCCGCGCACTGAGGTGTCTTTCATGGCCGGTGGAATCTCAGCCGCCCAGGCGATTCGAGACGCTAAAGGTGGGGCGCACTCACGCTATCCGGTCACGGACGGGTCGAGCGACACCGTCGTAGGCTTCCTCCATGTACGTGACCTGATGGACCTCGATCCGGTCGCCCGCCAGATGATGGTGCGCGATCTGGCTCGCCCGATGTTGCGGCTGCCTGAGACCGTCAATGTGCTCCATGCCTTGTCAGCGATGAGGCGAGAACATGCCCATATCGCTTTGGTGGTTGATGAATATGGCGGCACTGCAGGGATCGTCTCTCTCGAAGATCTCGTCGAGGAACTCATCGGCGACATCACCGACGAATATGACGTGATTGACCCATCTATTCGTCGTCACGCCATGGATCACGACATCGACGGGTTGACCACCCTGGAAGAGTTCCGTGAACGCACCAGCTACGAGTTACCCGAGGGGCCTTACGACACGGTGGCGGGTTTCTTGATGGCTCGCCTCGGCAGGGTTCCCGAGGTGGGAGATTCCGTGGTGTGTTTGCTGCCGTCCGTCGTCGTGGGCGATGAGGAAGACGCCTCGGCTTACATCAAGTTCGAGGTTGTCGAGCTTGACGGCAGACGCGCCTCTTGGATCCATGCTCAAAAGGTCGAACCAGAGGCCGACCCGCACCTCGGCGAGGCTGGGGTCACTGCCCACAGCTGTGTGCCTGACTAGCGGAGTCGGCGATGGATAGGCCTACCCTACGTCGGGCAGTCGATGAGTCTGATAGCCCGCAACCTCGTCGTTTCATCCCAGAAGATGACCCAGACGGCTCTGAGCTGCTAACCAGCGATAGCGTTGCGGACTTGTTGCGTGCCGCCGTCAACCATGCCGGTGGAACACTGTTGTCTTGGCGACTCAGTCACGTCGACGCCAACCCTGGTCAATCCACCACGGCCACCTATCAAGCCAGTGTGGAATGGAGCTTTGGGGAACGCACCGAGCTGATCGGGGTCTCCGCCAGGGCGTCCGGGCTGACCTCGACCGATGGACGAGCGGAGATCTTCGCAGACGGAGACCGCGAGGTCGCTGTCTGGCTCTACCCGAAAGACCCGGATCTGCCCGGATTGAGCCGAGTGGCCTATCAAGACGAGGTGGCGGCGATCATCAACCAGTATCGGATCCTTGATCATCAGGTAACTGGTGCCGATATCACCTTGTCGGTGATTGGGTATCGACCCCGACGCCGGGCAGTGATCAGGGTAGATATTGCGTCTGGGGAGTCCTTGTTCATCAAGGTGATGAGACCGCGTCCATTCAAGCAAACCGTGCAACGCCATCGACTCCTGGTAGACGCTGGCGTTCCGGCTCCACGGATTCTAGCTGCTACCAGCGACCAGATCATGGTGATGGAGGCTATGCCGGGTATCCCTGTTGCCCAGGCACTCTTTTCGCCGTCGATCTCGATCGATCCTGCCGAACTGGTCTGGGTCCTCGACCGGATGCCTGCCGCCGTCTCCCAACTTCAACGGCGAGAACCGTGGATTGAATCGTTGCGCCACTACAGCGCGATGATCAGCGACTCTCTCCCATCTGCGGCCCCTCTCCTGGACGAAATCGCCTCCCGCATTGAGCGCGGCACCGCGATGGTTCCACCAGGAAATGAGCCAACCCACGGCGACTTCCATGAGGGTCAAATCTTTGTCGACGACGGCGGGCATGTCTGCGGAATCATCGATGTGGACACCCTTGGCCCGGGTAGGCGAGCCGATGATCTGGCCTGCATGTTGGCCCACCTGTCCACCATCCACAACATGAATGCCTCCCAGGAACAGCAGATTCTTGGCGTCATCTGCGACTGGACAAGGGTTTTTGATCGTCGAGTCAACCCCTATGATCTGCGGCTGCGCACGGCGGCAGTGATCATCTCATTGGCTACCGGCCCCTTCCGTTCACAGACACCAACCTGGGTTGACGAGACCTGGCAGATGATCTCGGCAGCCCACGCTCTGGTGTGCCAGGTCCCTCACTCCTACATCCGCTGATAGACTGGCCCCCGATATTTCGCGCCAACCCGTGAAGGGGGAGTGCGCGGCCAGTCAGTGCCGACAGAAACTAGAGATAGCCGGATTTGATCTCGACCCAAAGGTGTACGGATGAATGCGCAAACTGAATCGGGTACCTCGTTTGAACCCGTATATCATCCGCATGATCTTCTCGGTTTTCAGCCCCTGACCCAACTCGGTGAGCCCGGCCAGTTCCCATTCACCCGCGGGATTCACCCGCACATGTATGCCGAGCGTTTGTGGACGATCCGCCAAGATGTTGGGGCCGGATCGATCGCGACCTTGAATCGGCGGATTCTTGATCTGGTTGCAGATGGATACCGCGATCTCACCATTTCCTTCGATCTGCCCACCCAGATGGGGTACGACTCGGATTCGGCCCTGGCTGTGGGTGAGATCGGTCACGTCGGGGCCCCGATCGATTCCATCGCAGACATGCGAGCACTTTTCGAGGGGGTCAATCTCGCCGAGGTCTCGGTTGCCATGACGATCAACGCCCCGGCGGCCGTCTTGCTAGCCCTCTACGAGCTGGTTGCCGAAGAACAGGGCGTCCCGTCGGCTCAACTGCGTGGCACCATCCAAAACGATGTGCTGAAGGAATACATCACCCGGGGGACTTATCTATTCCCGCCACAACCGTCAATGAGATTAGTGGGGGATATTCTGCGTTACTGTTCCGAGAATATGCCCTTATTCAACCCGATCTCGGTGTCGGGCTATCACATGGCAGAATCCGGGGCCAACCCAGCCCAGGAAGTTGCATTCACCCTAGCCAACGCCATCGCCTATGTCGAAGCCGGAATCGCTGCAGGGCTGTCCGTGGACGAATTTGCCCCTCGGATGTCGTTCTTCTTTTCCACTCATACCCACCTTCTCGAAGAAGTCGCGAAATTCAGGGCAGCCAGACGCATGTGGGCCCACATCATGAAAGATTCCTTTCACGCTTCCTTGCCCGCCTCTTGTCAAATGAGATTCCACGCCCAAACATCTGGAATCCAGCTCATTGACAACCAGCCGTCGAATAACATCGTCCGAGCCACCATCCAGATGCTCGCAGCGGTACTGGGTGGGACCCAATCCATGCGCGGCCACAACTTCGATGTTGGAGGCGCTGCGGACGGTCCTGATCAAACTTCCAGACGCTGTGACGGCCACGACATTGCTGGCCCGCAACACATCATTGCTCACGAGACCGACCTGGCCAAGACGGTGGATCCGTTCGCCGGCTCCTATGTCGTCGAGACGCTGACTGAGGAGATCGAAAAGGCGGCGGAGGCCCTGATGTGTGATATCGCCGACCAGGGTGGGGCGGTCAGGGCGATCGAGAACGGCTACCAGAAATATGCAATCGAGACGCAGTCGTATCAGTGGTCGCAGTCTGTCGATTCTGGGGAGCGGGTTGTGGTCGGCGTGAATCGGTTCGTCCCGGCACATCCGCAACCGAAGTCGTCGGCAACGTCCGGCTCTGGGGGAGTTGATCGGGACTCAGTGGCAGTAGACCAGTTAGGCCGACTAGCCGCGTTCAAAGCCTCTCGCGATATGACGAGTGTCTATGACGCCTTGGGGGAGGTTACCCGAGTTGCCTTGGAGGATGTTTCCATCGTCGAGAGGATCAAGGGCGCACTCAAATGTGGGGCGACGATCGGTGAGGTGTGCGAGGCATTGCGTCGCGAATGGAAGATGTATCGACCATCGGAGCGGTTCTGATTGCTTCTGGAGGCTTCCGGGGCTGATCGTGGAGAAATCACGTTAGAACTAGCGGAGATAGCCAAAAATTACGCCGCTCTATCGGATTAGTAACGAATTCATTACCCCTAGTGCTGGAATTGTTGAAGGGTGTATCACGACGAGTAGAGTTGTCCATGCTCAATCGAGTCTAATCCCGTCTTAGGAGGATACCTCGTGAAGAAATCTCTTCTTGCTGTGCCGGCGCTGCTGGGCGCTGCCGCTCTGACTTTCGCTGGCTGTGCTAAGCCTGCCGACTCCGGCTCTGGCTCCAGTGCTGCTCCGTCCGGCGCTGCTTCGGCTAACAACTCTAACTTCATCGCCTGCATGGTTTCCGACGAAGGTGGCTTTGATGACAAGTCCTTCAACGAAACCTCCTACCAGGGTATGGTGCGCGCCAAGAATGAACTCGGCGTGACCATCAAGGAGATCGAGTCCAAGACCCAGGCTGACTTCGGCCAGAACATCCAAGCCATGGTTGACCAGAAGTGCAACATCATCGTCACTGTCGGCTTCATGCTCGGTGACGCTACCCTCGCTGCTGGCCAAAAGAACCCTGACGTCAAGTTCGCCATTGTTGACGAATCCCTCGCTGGCAAGAACAAGACCGACAATATCAAGCCTTTGGTGTTCAACTCTGCACAGCCTTCCTTCCTCGCCGGATACCTGGCTGCTGGCATGACCAAGACCGGCGTTGTCGGTACCTTCGGTGGCGCCAAGATCCCGACCGTGACCATCTTCATGGACGGCTTCGCACAAGGTGTCGATCAGTACAACAAGGACAACAACACCCAGGTTCGTGTTGAAGGTTGGGATGTTGCTTCCCAGGACGGCCAGTTCGTCGGTGACTTCTCCGACGTTGCTAGGGGCAAGGTCATCACCCAGGACCTCATCTCCAAGGGTGCCGACATCGTCTTCCCCGTTGCTGGCCCCGTTGGCACCGCTGCTCTCGAGGTTGCGAAGAGCTCCGGTGGCAAGGTCAATGCCATTTGGGTTGACGCTGACGGTTACGTCTCGGCTCCTGACTACAAGGGTTCGATCATGACCTCCGTTGTCAAGGGCATGGATGTTGCGGTGTTCGACGCGATCAAGGCCGCTCTGGACGGCACCTTCACCGGTGATCCTTTCATCGGCACCTTCGCTAACGAGGGCGTTTCCCTGGCTCCGTTCCACGACTTCGACGCCCAGGTTCCTCAGGATCTCAAGAACCGCATCGAGGAGCTGCGCAAGGGCATCATCGATGGTTCGATCACCATCGAATCCGCTGCTCAGCCTAAGTAAGGTGTGCCGCATAGCTGAGTCAGATCGAGGCTAAATCTTCGGTCTGACTCGCTCAATCAAAATCATTACTGACCAGAGGGAGCAGGTTTAGTTAAACCTGCTCCCTCTCGTATATGATCGATAACCCGCGTCGGCGCATTGCTCGATTAACCCTGGTCAATCCAGTAGTGGTGTTGCCAATGAAGGCATCATCGGCGTTATTTTTGTTGTAGTCGGCTCAAAGCTGAGTGGTCTTGAGTGAGACTGTGACGATTCCTTTCCTTCCTAGGTAGCCACCAGGAAAGCGATCGGAAGCGGGACAACTACTATCGTGAAGGAAGTTCGCGTGTCCAACAAAAGCGTTACCTCCGCGGTGGCTGATCCACAATCTCGGGTCAGCACCAAACCACCGCTTGAGCATGGCTTGAGTCTGCGAGGGATCACCAAGGTCTTCGGAAATCTCATCGCAAACGACCACATCGACCTGGACATTCAGCCCGGACGGATTCACTGTCTTCTTGGTGAAAACGGTGCTGGAAAATCTACCTTGATGAATGTCCTCTACGGCCTCCTGGATCCGACTGAAGGCGATATCTATATCGACGGCGTCAAGCAGAAATTCACCAGCCCCAGATTAGCGATGGAAGCCGGCATCGGCATGGTCCATCAGCACTTCATGTTGATCGAGGTTTTCACCGTCGCGGAAAACATCATCCTAGGACGAGAACAAGGTCCTTTCGGCACCCTCAACATGAGGCAGGCCCGCCGCAAGGTTCGTGAGCTCGCTGAACGCTACCAGCTCCCAGTCGATCCGGATGCGCTGATCGAGGATCTTCCCGTCGGTGTTCGGCAGCGTGTCGAAATCCTTAAAGCGTTGACCAATGACGCCAAGTACCTCATCCTTGACGAACCAACCGCAGTGCTGACCCCTCAAGAAATCGATGACTTGATGGCAGTGATGAGGGCTCTGCGTGATGATGGCAAGGCTATCGTCTTTATTACCCATAAACTCCGTGAAGTCCAAGAGGTAGCTGACGACATCACAGTCATCCGCTTGGGCAAGGTCGTCGGTGAAGCCCTTCCAGGCACGACCACAGGTGAGTTAGCCGAGATGATGGTTGGTCGTGCAGTCCAGCTCAAGGTGCTCAAAGACCAGCCGAAACTTGGTGAGGTCAACCTCAAGGTCAACGATCTCGTGGTGGCCAATACCCTCGGTGACATCGTCGTTGATCACGTCTCTTTCGATATTCGAGCCGGGGAGATTCTCGGTATCGCCGGGGTTCAAGGCAATGGGCAGACAGAGCTCACCGAAGCCATGCTCGGTCTGGCCGCAGTCAAGTCAGGAACCGTGGAACTCGCCGGAACCGACGTCACTGCCAGCCTGCCTCATCAGCGCCTGAGGGCAGGCCTAGGCTATATCCCAGAGGGTCGGCAGCGAGATGGTTTCGTGGCCAGTTTCAGCGTCGCGGAAAACCTGGTTTTAGATCGGGTGGAGGATTTCTCCGCCGGATGGAATCTGAAACTGGACAAGATCCGCCAAAATGCCGACACCCTAGTCGATGAGTTCGATGTGCGCACCCAGTCGATCGATCTTCCGGTGTCATCCTTGTCTGGCGGGAACCAACAAAAGGTCGTCCTCGCCCGCGAACTATCCCGTCCGCTGAAGGTTCTAGTAGCCTCCCAGCCCACGCGCGGGGTTGACGTGGGTGCTATCGAATTCCTTCACCATAGGATCGTCGAGGAACGCGACAACGGGACTGCAGTGCTACTGGTCTCGACTGAGTTGGAAGAGATCGAGAACCTATCTGACCGGATCGCAGTGATGTTTAGAGGGAAAATCGTGGGCATCGTCGACAGTGGCACCCCTCGTGACATTTTGGGCCTGATGATGGCAGGTATGACCTACGACGAAGCCGTCCAGGCGGTGGGAACTAACCCTGCGGCATCGAGTGCCGCCAGAGCAGAGGAAGGGGCTGAACAGTGACCGAGACAACTCCTGAAACTAGCGCGATCGAGTCAACGACCACGAAGGCCATGACGTCCGATAGTGTCCAGCCCGCACCTGAGAAAACGCGCGGGGCACGAAAGCGCATCAACATCGTCTGGAATGAGTGGTGGGTCACCCTCGGGGCATTCTTCCTCGCCTTGGTTTTCGGTGCCATCCTGCTCGTGGTTTCTGATCCGGACATCATGGCGAAGTGGAATTACTTCTTCGCTAGGCCTTCTGATGCCCTCCAGGCATCCTGGGATCGTATCTACACCGCATTCTCGGCCCTGATTGTCGGCTCAGTCGGCTCAATCCAGGCGCTGAGCGAGACCTCAGCTCAAGCCGCACCGCTGATCTGTGCTGGTTTGGCGGTTGCGGTAGCCTTCCAGGCTGGCCTATTCAACATTGGTGCCCAAGGTCAGGCCATTTGGGGGGCAGTCTTCGCGGCCTACATTGGTTTCGCCTACCACCTTCCCCCCGTCATCCACATGATCTTAGCGGTCCTTTGCGGTGTGATTGGTGGCACCTTCTTGGGTTGGTTCGTCGGCTTCCTCAGAGCCAAGACCGGCGCGAATGAGGTCATCGTCACGATCATGTTGAACTACACCTCAGCACACGCCCTGCTGTGGCTTCTGATGACGGATACCTTCAGGCGTCCTGGTCGTGCCGACCCAATCTCTCCGCCGGTACTTGATTCTGCTTTGCTCTACCAGATTCCAGGCACCCGCTTTAACCTGGGCTTCGTACTCGCCATTCTGGCCGCAATCCTGGTGTGGTGGCTTCTCGACCGGACCCGGACCGGCTTTGCGATCCGCGCAGTCGGCGCCAATCCGAGTGCTGCCGCCACCGCTGGGATGAAGGTGGGACGCACCTTGATGATCACGATGGCGATCGCTGGTGGTCTAGCCGGTCTTGCCGGTCTGCAGTTCGTCCTTGCCCCGACCATGATTGGTATCCCGATCGCACTTGCTTCAGGAGTCGTCGGTTCTGTCGGTTTCGATGCGATCACTGTTGCTCTGCTGGGACGTTCTCGGCCATTGGGCACAGTCTTGGCGGGTCTGCTTTTCGGTGCCATGAAGGCAGGAAGCCTGCAACTCCAGGCCATCGGTTTGTCTGCTGATCTCGCCACGGTCCTGCAGTCGCTGATCGTGATGTTCGTCGCTGCACCGATGCTGGTGCGCACCTTGTTGCCATTCCTGAAGGAACGTAAGCGTAAGGCGCAGAAAGCTCTGGTGGTGGATCATGACTAAGGAACCAGAACACATGGAATCTCGTGAAGATCAATTCCGCGATCAGGGCGAAGGTCTTGATCCCGCCGTCAGCGAATCCACTCCTGACGAAACCGTTATCCCTCGCCATGCAGCCGTAGCTGTGGCCGAGCCTGAGACAAGCACGGATTCTGGCGTGATAACCACCCCAGATGCAGTGATCGTCCTAGAGCACACCGAACCGGCAGAAGACCGCCGCCGTCGATACTCCGTGTCAGTCCTATTGGTGGTCTTCGGTGCCCTGGTGGGCTATCTGGGTATGAAGACCTCCGGGTCGGCTCGGTTCGCCCTGTCCGACTTCTTCTCGGAAGTTCAGCTTCCGACCTTCACCTTGCCGGCTCACTCTACCGCCGTGATCGCTGGCGTGCTGTGCATCGCTGGCGGTCTGACGTATTTCTTCGTCGGTCGAAAGTATCCAACTCTGGTCAAGATCATCTCGGCTATCGTCATGATCGTTGGCCTGGTCGGCTTCTTGTGTTGGGCTGTTGCCGACAAACCCGCAGCCTTCAGCTTGTCTCGCCTCCTCACCGGTGGCTTGTCATTCGCGACTCCGCTGGTCATGGGCGCCTTGGCTGGTTCACTCGGGGAAAGGGCAGGCGTGATCAACATCGCCATCGAAGGTCAGTTGCTCGCCGGTGCATTCAGCTCCGCATTGGTCGGTTCTCTGACCGGGTCCCTCCTCGCCGCTCTCGCTGCTGCCGCCGCATCCGGTATTTTCGTCGCGGTCTTGATGGGGCTGTTCTCGCTGAAATACTGGGTTGATCAGGTGGTTCTCGGTGTTGTGATCAACATGCTGGTATCTGGCCTGACCGGCTTCCTCTTTGACGTCTTGATGCGTGGGTCTGGTGGTCAAGCCTACAACTCGGCACCGATGCTGCCGACGATCAAAATTCCGCTGCTAGGAGACATCCCCTTCTTCGGTGAGATTCTGTTCAACCAGACGCTCCTGGTCTACATCGCCTACGTTTCGGTGGTTGTCGTGATCTTCTTGTTGAACCGCACTAAATGGGGTCTGCGAGTCCGCTCCGTCGGTGAGCATCCAAAGGCTGCCGACACCGTCGGTATCCGCGTCAACCGGATCAAGTGGTCAGCCATCATGGTTGGCGGTATCTTCGCGGGCCTCGGCGGTGTCTTCTACACGATGTGTCAGACGGGTTCCTTCTCCAAGGACATGACTTCTGGCCACGGCTACATCGCGCTGGCTGCTGTCATCATGGGCCGTTGGCGTCCAGGTTTGGCGACGGCGATGGCCCTGTTCTTCGGTCTCGTCACTCAGCTCGGCTCTCAGTTGCAGTCCTTCAACACCCCGATCCCGTCCTCCTTCTTCCTAATGTTGCCCTACCTGGCCACCATCATCGCCGTTGCTGGCCTGATCGGTCTGGTTCGGGCCCCGAAGGCTGACGGCGTCATCTACGGTAAGTAGGCCACGATGAGTTGTCACTGCTCACCAAATCCGGACTCTCAGCAGAACACCGTCATCGATTGGGGCGCTCTTCGATCTCTTGCCCACGAAGCGATGGAGTGTGCCTACGCCCCGTATTCGTCCTATCCGGTCGGGGCCGCCGGTTTGGTCAACGACGGCCGCCTAGTTTCTGGATGTAACGTCGAGAATGCCGGTCTTGGGGTGACCTTGTGCGCTGAGTGCGGCATGATCTCTGAGTTAATTCGCTCCGGAGGTGGCCGCCTGGTTGCCGTGACCTGCTGCAACAGCAACCGCGAAGTCATCCTGCCGTGTGGCAGGTGTCGCCAGATCATTTATGAGCACGGAGGCCCCAACACCCTCCTTGACACCCCGAAGGGGATCCTTCCGATGAGTGAGATTCTTCCCCAGGCCTTTGGGCCACAAGACCTCAACATCTGATTCACGCCCCCGCATTACCACATGCCCACTGCGCCGCTACTCCGGTACAGTGGGCATGTGATTGTTGCTGCTGCCGATGGTTCATCCTTGTCCAACCCCGGGCCTGCCGGATGGGCCTGGTATATCGACGACGACAATTGGGCGCGGGGTGGATGGCCTAGGGGAACCAATAATCAAGGTGAACTCATGGCCGTGCTCGACCTACTTCGTCAAACGGCAGGAACCGTCGAGGAGTTACACATCCTTTGTGATTCTCAATATGTGATCAACTCGGTGACCAAGTGGCGGCACGGGTGGAAACGCAATGGATGGCGAAAATCCGATAACAAGCCAGTGCTCAACGTGGATTTGATCAAAGAAATCGACGCTGAGATCGCCGGACGTAAGGTCAGTTTTGAATGGGTGAAAGGCCACGCAGGCCATGTCCTCAACGAGAAGGTCGATCACCTCGCCCGTGAGGCCGCCACCGCCTTCCAAAACCAGCACTCCTTCACCCCAGGCCCAGGATTTGGCAACAGAAGGCCTACAACCCAATCCACTCCCACACCCGCCCAGCCGGGCGGGGACATTCAGCCAAACCAACCCCAGCGCACCTCAGCCGAGCCACGTCCTCATCACCGTCTGAGTCTCGCCGATGCTGACCCCACCATCCACTCTCGCGAGATTCCGGCCACAGATGACCATGATCTGTTCGCAGGCGATCTCTTCGCTAGCACTCCCGCTTACGACCTGGCCGCAACCACTGCCACCGATGCTGTGATCGCAGCCTTGGCCTCGGCAGACAAAGACAGCGTCCGCGACCTCATCTTGGACACTTTTTCCCTGATCACCGGCGACGGAGAGTTGTACTCGCGTGGCCGCTGGCTGGCCCAGCCACACTGGGCAGACATCGTGCCGCGCAGCGGTGCCATCTCCTCAACCCAGTGTCTTGGCCGCGACACGTGTATCGTCCGGTACAAGACTGCCGGGCATCGGCCATCCCACATGTCTCTGGTATGGGTCGATTGTTCACAGCGTCCTCGTTGTGCATCCATCCAGATCACACCGATCCGCTGACCACTCGGTCCTTGAAATCGCTTTGAGCCGAGGGGATGGGTAAAGTATCGGCCATGTGTTCCTATATTCTCGCAACCGCTGCGTGGCCCTACGCCAACGGTCCACGCCACATCGGCCATGTATCCGGTTTCGGTGTCCCCTCGGATGTGTTTGCCCGATACATGCGAATGTCGGGGCACAATGTCTTGTTGATCTCGGGCTCGGACGAACACGGCACAGCCATCCAAGTCAAGGCTGACCAGGAGGGTGCCACTCCGCAGCAAACCGTCGACAAATACCACAGCATTATCGTTGAAGACCTTCTCGGTCTTGGCCTCAGCTATAACTTCTATACGCGGACCACGACGACGAATCATCAACGCGTCGTCCAAGAGATGTTCAAGGTTCTCCATCGCAACGGTTACATCATTGAGCAAACGCAGATGGGCGCGATCTCTCCCTCGACCGGGCGCACCCTGGCTGACCGCTACATCGAAGGAATCTGCCCGATCTGTGACTTCCCGGACGCTCGCGGCGATCAGTGCGATAACTGCGGTAACCAACTCGACCCGTCTGACCTGATCGAGCCGCGTTCCAAGATCAACGGAGAGACGCCTAAATTCGTTGAGACCACCCACTTCTTCCTGGACCTGCCAGCCTTCGCTGATGAGTTGAAGAACTGGTTGGATTCGAGGGAAGACTGGCGGCCCAACGTGTTGAACTTCTCCTATAACTTCGCTAAAGAACTCAAACCACGCGCGATCACCCGCGATCTTGACTGGGGGATCAAGGTGCCGCTCGAGGGCTGGGAAGACCAGGACATGAAGCGGATCTATGTGTGGTTCGACGCCGTGATCGGTTACCTGTCAGCGTCAATCGAATGGGCGAAACGGATCGGCAAACCTGAGCTTTGGCGAAACTGGTGGAATAACTCGGAAGCTTCCAGCTACTACTTCATGGGCAAGGACAATATCGTCTTCCACTCGGTGATTTGGCCCGCGATTCTGTTCGGCGCCAACGGGATGGGCCCGTCGGGCGGCAAGATGTCTGACTGGTTCACCACGTTGAACCTGCCAACCGAGGTCGTCTCCTCAGAATTCTTGACGATGCGCGGCTCCAAGGTCGACACCTCTCACGGCCATGTCATCCTGGTTCACGATTTCCTGCGTGATTTCGGCCCGGACCCGCTGCGGTATTACATTGCTGCCGCCGGTCCCGAGAATCAAGACACCGACTTCACTTGGGATGAATTTGTCCGACGCAATAACAATGAGCTGGCCAATGACTGGGGCAACTTGGTCAATCGATGCATCAATATGGCATGGAAGAATTGCGGGGCCATTCCTGAAGCCGATGAGCTGACCGAGGTCGATGCTCAGTTGTTGACTGCCGTCTCCGACGCTTTCACCACGGTCGGCGACCTGCTTGGGCAGTGCAAGTTCAAGGCCGCGATTACCGCTGCGATGCACGCCGTCGCCTTGACTAATAAGTATGTCTCTGAGCAGGAGCCGTGGAAACTCAAGGACGACCCCGCCCGTCGCGACACCGTCTTACATGTGGCTTTGCAGGCGGTGTGGGATTGCAACACGATCCTGACCCCGTTCCTGCCACATTCAGCTCAGAAGGTCTACGAAATGCTGGGCGGTTCTGGAATCTGGTCGGGTATGCCCGAGATTGTCATGGTTGACGACGAAGATGGCCGCCGCTACCCGGTGCTGATGGGTGACTACCGTGGTGATGCGGCGGTGTGGGAGTCCCAGCCGATCAAACCGGGGACACCGCTGGAAAAACCGACTCCGCTTTTTAAGAAGCTGGATGAGTCCTTGGGGGAGACTGGCCCCGAGTGGGCGCCACTTAGCTAGATCGCCAGATCATCCCGAGCCGCGGGTGGCCACGCTGTGGTCATCCGCGCTGCGGTTTTAACGACTCACCCACACCTGACCAACGGTGTGTCCCGGTATCGGGGCATGGATTTGTGGATCTTTGCTCACCGTCTTGGCGGCGACTCATACCCCAACATAGGAGTTGACCGCCATCGTGGCTTCCTTCATGGTCAACGGGACGAAACCGGCTGCGAGGGCGTCGTGGCGCAACTGCTGTTCTCGACGGGCTAGCTCGAAGCCGCGATGGATGAGTACCGGAACGGGTTTTCGGTGACCTTTGACGTCGCGGATGAATCGACGTAAGAAGTTGGTGGTCTTGTGGCGGTCCAGCCAGATTGCCAGGACGTCGATCCCGGCCTTGCGGCATGCCTTGGCCATCTCAGCCGCGAACAGGCCTTCGGCGATGAGGGCGGTGGAGTTGACGGTGACGGTATGAGTTCCGACAGCGCGAGATTGGGAGATGTCGTATTTTGGGATGGTGGCCTCTCCCGTTGTCATGAGCAGGCGCACGGCTTCCAGGGCGGCGTCGGTATTCCAGGACCGAGGATCGTCCCAATCGGGAATAGGTGCACCGGCGAACTCGATCATCGGCATCCCTTCTTCACCCTCGTCCCGATAGAAATCGTCAAGTCTTAGCTGGGGAAGACCAGATAGTCTGGTGAGCCGCGACTTGCCGGAGCCGGACGGGCCCGCGACGAGAATCAGGGTGCGCGATGTCATGGACTTCAGTCTAAGACGTCACCAGGATTGATCGCCAACCAGGCAAGCAAACTTAGCGATCTTCGAGG
The DNA here is from genome assembly GCA_023442485.1 of Actinomycetes bacterium. GTDB lineage: Bacteria > Actinomycetota > Actinomycetes > Propionibacteriales > Propionibacteriaceae > JAEZZG01. The sequence continues at coordinate 19,541 of JAEZZG010000016.1, forward strand.
CTGTAATCGACACCTCGGGCGGTCAAAGGGCTGCCTTTTCGCGGTGCTTTGCGATTTGGTGTTGGCCTACCAGCCGCCTCCGGAGGTTCCTCCGAATCCGCCACCAGAGTAGGAGCCGCTGAATCCGCCACCAGAGAAACCAGAGTCACTCGAAGATACCTGGGAGAGCATCGCTGAAGCGTTGGCGCCAGCCAAGGCGGTGTCGAACGCCTGGGAATAGGAAGTGGCTAGATCGTTGGTGATTCGCGAGAACAGGAACGGATGGTGATAGAGATGGTTATAGCCGGGCAGCCATTCGAGATCAGCTTGGTAGCGGCCCTGGGCAGCCAACTCTTCGAAAAGCTTGGCCCAACGATCAGCACAGCCAAAGACGATTGCGTACGGCAGATACTTGGAGAAGATGTCTGATTGTTCCTCGAAGCGCAGTTGTTCAGCATCGGCGGTGGTCAAGAACTCTTTGAACCCGAGGGACTGGGAGTAGATGGCATTTCCCAAGGCAGTGCGCGCAGGCGTCTTCGCCGCCAGGATGAGGTTGATCAGTGCGGCGATGAAGAGCCCGAGCCCTAGCCAGCCGAAAGCTCTGCCCAATGCGATAAGGGCCAGGAACACGCAGATCGCCAAGATCACAATCGCCAGAACCTTATCATTTCTGCGCGAGAGGTGGTCGCGTTTGAACCATCCAGCGAGGCTAACAGATGATTCCATCTGGGAGCGCGTACTCGAAAGTAGGCGTGCATAGGCAGGGTCGCGAAGGTCTTCTGTCGTAACGACGTCATCGGAGCGGAAGAGCTCATCGAAGAGGGTCTGCTCGGCAGGGCTGAGCGGTTCCCGATGACGATTCGACTCCGGCGTCGCCTCGAAAGCCCAGGTGTCTTCATCCATTCGGTGAATCTTCATATAGCCCTTGACCGCCAACGAAATCGTCATTGCCGTGACGTCGCGGTCGTCCGCCTTGCCGTCGATGATGATGCCGATCTCGCCAGCGTCGCAGCCTCGAGGAGGACTGAACTGGACGGCATAGGGCATCTTCCCCAGTAGTTTCTTGACCCGGTGCGGGCCAGGCCCAGTCGGTACCAGACCCGGGGTGACTCCGACGAATACCTCGCTAAACCCGTATCGCCAATGACGGCGTAGCGCCAAGCCGATCGCCCCCACGCCCAATATGCCACCGAGGATGCCTAACGGGTCGGTTGCGAAGGCGGGGTCATTCAGGCGGGTTTCGAACCAGTTCTTCTTTACCAAAGGCTTCGTCGTGTTGAAGGTCCCCGACGGGTAGCCCACAACCGCTTGGAGCTTGTCACGCTTCGTCAGGTCCTTTGCGACCATCGAGACGGTATCGCCGGTGAGCTCCGTCTCGCAATGGATCGATCTGGTGGTATTGCATTGGTACCGGGAAGGGGTAGTTGGCCCGGTAATCTGCAGGCTCACCTGGTCATAGGGCATATTGCCGTCGCCGCCGATGGCTAGGTAGTTGAATTCATCTAATCCAGAGGATTCGACGCGCGGATTGATCAAGCCGTGGACGACATAGTGAACCTCGTAGTGTTGAACACCGCGAACGTAGATGTCTTTGTCACCGATCTTGACGCCGAGGCTGGAGTCTTTTTCTTCCAATGAATACTCGGTAGGAGCGTTCGTCGAACTCGTCACAGACTGGATCGAAAAATCGAGCTGCCACCAGTAATCAGGCTGATCTTCTACCGAGTAGCGATTCTGGAAAACCAGATAGGGCCCATGTCCCTTCTCCCGCCCGAAATCAAAGTCGAAGTTGAGTACGATGTGGGCGTTGCCGTCCTTATCAAGGGTGATCTGGTAGTCCCAGTTGCGGAATCGCCACGACTGTCCATCAGCGTGAGAGAGGGGAGCCGTGGCAAATACGATTCCGCAACCGAGTAAGAGTGAAACAAGCAGAGCCCAAAACCGCCTCATGCATCCAGCATAGTACGTTTGGACAATGTCTAGATTCCTAGTGCCGTTGCCATGTCGCAACGCAGCGCTTGGCACATCTGCGCCGCCTTCGCCTTGGCTTCGGCGATATCCTGAGTGGCCTCCTCAGCCGAGACACGAGTTTCGAGGTAGCACTTCAACTTGGGTTCGGTCCCGGACGGTCGAGCGACGACATGGAGATGGTCTCCAGTGATCTCGATACCGTCGGTCGGTGGCAGTCCGTCAACCCCGTCACGAAGATCGCGAACCTCTACTGGCTCGCCGATCAACTCGGTCGGGGGTGTGGCGCGCAGCTTCGCCATGGCGTCAGAGATAATCGATCGATCCTCCACGCGCACTGACAGTTGAGAGGTGTGATGAACGCCGTGACGACGGTAAATATCGTCAAGCTGATCCTGGACAGTCTTGCCTTGGGCCTTCAAGGAGGCAGCCAGTTGCAGAATCATCACCAGGGCAGAGATGCCGTCCTTGTCGAGAACATGTGCCGGGTCACAGCAATAACCAATCGCCTCTTCATAGCCGAAGACGATGTTCTCGGCGCGAGAAATCCACTTGAAACCGGTCAAGGTCACCTCGTGGCGCTGCCCGGCCGCCTCGGCCAACTTACCGAGCAGCGTGGAGGAGACGATTGAGTTGGCGTAGGTGCCAGTGACCCCACGGTTCAAGAAATCATCACCGAGTAGCACACCGAGTTCGTCGCCGGTGAGCATCCGCCACTGGACTGATCCGTCTGGCTGGACGAAAGGCGCCGCTGCAGCGCAACGATCAGCATCAGGATCGTTGGCGACTACGATGTCAGCGTTGACCTTTCGGGCAAGATCCAAAGCCAGATCAATAGCGCCTGGCTCTTCAGGGTTAGGGAAGGCGACGGTGGGGAAGTCAGGATCGGGTGCGAGCTGCTCCAAGACCGGTACGCCAGCGGGGAATCCGGCTGCGTTGACGACGCGGTCGACGATGCGGGCCCCGACACCGTGCATAGCGGTATAGACCCAGGTGATCTCCTTGGCAGCCGCCGGATCAACCAGACCGGTGACGGCGTCGATATAGGGCTGATCGAGGTCATTGTGGACACTCAGGTAATTGGTAGAGCGGGGCAGATCAGCTAATGGTTGGGTCGCGACGGCGTCGATTGCCGCCGAAATTTCCTTGTCAGCGGGGGAAACGATCTGGCGTCCGTCTCCAAGGTAAACCTTGTAGCCGTCGTCTTGAGGCGGATTGTGGGAGGCGGTGACGACGATGCCAGCGATGCAGCCGAAATGGCGGATGCCGAAGGCCACCACCGGAGTAGGTGTGCGATCTTCAGTCAGAAGAGGAGTGAAGCCGGCACCGGCGAGAATCTCGGCCGAATCCTTGGCGAAAACATCGGAGTTATGTCGAGCGTCATAGCCGATCAGAATCTTGCCTTCGGTAATGCCCTGAGACTTCAACCACTGGGCGATTCCGGCAGCCGTCTGGGAGACCACGACCCGGTTCATCCGGTTCGGGCCGGGGCCCAAGGCCGCCCGCAAACCTGCAGTTCCGAACGCCAGCCGGGCAGAGAACATGTCAGCGATCTCAGCTTGGGCATCCGCATCTCCTGATTCTGCAGACACCAGCAACTCATTGAGCTGGTTTGCGGTGGCCCGGTCCAGATCTTGTGCCATCCACGCTCGAACCTGGGCGACGAGTTCCTGAGATAACATTCAGTGTCCTTTCTAAGGATTCTTTGCACCTTGCGGTTCAAAGCTAGAGACGACGTGCAATGTCAGCCAGCAAGCCAGCAAGCCGCTCCGATGCGTTACGGCCAGCCTCGATGACCTCGTGGTGATCGAGGGACGAATGAGATAGTCCAGCGGCCAGGTTAGTCACCAAAGACAAACCGAGGATTCTCATTCCGGCAGCGCGGGCAGCAATTGCTTCCAACGCAGTAGACATGCCCACCAGGTCAGCGCCGATGATGGAGGCGAACTTGACCTCAGCCGGGGTTTCATATTGGGGACCTGCGAACTGGGCGTAGACGCCGGTATCGATGGTGGGGTCAACGCTGCGAACCAGGTCAATCAATTCGCCGGACCAGGTGTCGGTCATGTCGATGAACTCGGGGCCCCGTAGCGGGGTCTCACCGGTGAGGTTGATGTGGTCACGAATCGCAACGACGGTGCCCGGCCCCCACTGCGGATTGAGCCCGCCACAACCATTGGTGAGCACCAAGGTCTTGGCGCCAAGGGCAGCGACGGTGCGGACACCATGGACAACAGCCATGACGTCGCGTGACTCGTAGAAGTGAGTGCGGCCAGTCAACACGCCAGCTTTCTTGCCCGATTCGAGCTCAAGCACTACCAGGTCGCCGCCGTGACCTGCTACCGCCGGTGCGCGGAAACCAGGGATGGTCTCCAGTTGGATCTGGGCGAGAGTGTCCCCGAGCTGGTTTGTTGCCCCCGACCAGCCCGATCCCAACACCATCGCGATGTCGATGTCATCAATCTGGCTTGTTTGACGAATATATTCAGCGGCTTGCTGAACGAGGTTGCTGGGGTCTGTGCTCATCTGCACTCCTCACAATGGTTTGGGAAACCAGGCAGTGGTTTGAACTGGGTTAGAGGGGTCCAGACTATACCTAAAAACCCGTCATGGTGAGCAGCTATTGACCTTCTCGCACCTGGGGACGACCGGCTAGGTTGCGTCCTCGATCTGGCAGATGGCAACACCTGATTCGATGACGTCGCCGACGTTGGCACCCAAACCGGAGACCACACCGGAACGATGCGCGTTGATCGGTTGCTCCATCTTCATTGCTTCGAGGACGACGATCAGGTCACCCTCGGAGACGGTGTCACCGTTGGAGACCGCAATCTTGACGATGGTGCCTTGCATCGGGGAAGCCAGATCGTTGCCGCTCGCTTCGGCGACCCGGGCACCTGACCGGGACCTACGCGTGGGTTTCTTCGGCTTCTTCGGCTCATTGCGTTCGGTCAGAGAAGCCGGCAGACGAACCTCGACCCGACGCCCGTTCACCTCCACAGTCACCGTCTTGGTCTCGGTCTCGACCAGGGGCTCGCCGATCACCCCGGTCCAGGCAGTAACTTCGATGTCACAGTCAGTCTCGATCCAGCGCGTGTGAATCGCAAAGTTACCGTCGGCGGCAACGAAACCCGGATGTTCGACGATGAGGCGATGGAAGGGGAGAACCGTCGGCATCCCGTCAACAAACATCTCTCCCAAAGCCCTCGACGCCCGAGCCAGGGCCTCAGAACGAGTGCGACCCCAGACGATGAGTTTGGCTAGCAGAGAGTCGAAAGCGCCCGGAACATTCATGCCGGCGTGGTATCCCTCGTCAACGCGAACCCCAGGCCCACCCGGGACCTGCCATTTCACCACGGTTCCCGGGGCAGGAAGGAAGTTGCGGCCGGCGTCCTCGGCATTGATGCGGAACTCGAAGGCGTGGCCATCGATAGCAGGATCGTCGTATCCCAGCTCTTCACCCTCGGCGATGCGGAACATCTCCTTGACCAAATCCAGCCCGGTCACCATCTCCGAGACTGGGTGTTCGACTTGGAGGCGGGTGTTGACCTCTAGGAAGGAGATCGTCCCGTCCTGGCCAACAAGGAATTCGCAGGTGCCAGCACCGACGTAGCCGGCCTCTTTCAGGATCGCCTTGGACGATTCATAGAGGCGATCGATCTGGGCTTGGCTGAGGAAAGGCGCCGGTGCCTCCTCGACGAGTTTCTGGTGGCGTCGCTGCAAAGAGCAATCGCGGGTGGTGACGGTGACGACATTACCGTGCTGATCGGCCAAACACTGGGTCTCTACATGCCGGGGGTTGTCGAGGTAGCGCTCCACGAAACACTCACCTCGTCCGAATGCGGTCAAGGCCTCTCGCGTCGCCGAGTCGAAAAGTTCGGGAATCTCCTCCAGCGTCCGGGCAACCTTCAGTCCGCGACCGCCACCGCCAAAGGCTGCCTTGATCGCAACCGGAAGCCCGTGGGTGCGCGCAAACTCGACGACTTCGTCAGCGTCTGCAACCGGATCAGGGGTACCTGGGACGAGGGGAGCGCCCACCTTCTGAGCGATGTGGCGGGCAGTAACCTTGTCTCCGAGCCTGACGATAGCCTCTGGTGGCGGGCCGATCCAGGTGAGGCCGGCGTCAATAACGGCCTGGGCAAAATCGGCGTTCTCCGATAAGAACCCGTAGCCAGGATGGATCGCATCGGCTCCAGCCCTTTCGGCAACTTCGAGAATCTTCGCGGCGTTGAGATAGGTCTCTGCCGGGGTCGCCCCGCGCAGGGCGAAGGCTTCGTCGGCGAGCTGAACATGGAGGTTATTGGCGTCCGAATCAGCGTAGATGGCCACCGTTGCGATCCCGCAGTCCCGTGCCGTCCTGATCACGCGCACCGCAATCTCGCCACGATTGGCAATCAATACCTTGGTGATTCTCGCCATGGTGTGAGTTCCTCCTCATTTTTTATTTATCGACCCAAAGTCTGAACGTGAGTCTAATGCCCTCTACGCCCGCGCGGAGAAGCGTCTGGAATTGGCCCTCGATTCCTGCAGCACCGATCCTGGCTCGATCTGGCCGCCCGGAAAGTGTCGGTCAGTCTCAACGCCTGCTGTGCGTCTATCCGGCAGTTGGTCGAACCGCGAGATAGTCAATCGTCGCGTCATCGCCCATACTCAAAGCAAAGGAGACAGCCCTCGCCACTGATTCTGGACGCATATGCTCTTCGGGACGATACTGGCGTCCATAGAACTGTTGACATTCAACTTGCATATCGGTGTCGACCCGCCCGGGGTGGATGGAGACCACCTTTACCCGGCCGCGTTCCTCTTCCCGCAGTGCATCTGTTAACGCAACCAAAGCATGTTTCGATGCGGAATACACCCCATTCGTAGGCTTTGACGTAAATCCAGAACCAGAGTTGATCGCCACGACACAACCACGGGATTGACGCAGAAGCGGTAGACACTCCCTAGTCAGGTCGGCAACTGCCACGACATTCATGGTCAACACCTCTAGCCAGGTATCGTGATCGACGTCGCCGATCGCGCCCATCTTGGTGATACCGGCGTTGTGAATCAAGGCGTCAAGATGATTGATGCCGGCCACAGCTGCTCGAAGAGCGTCAACATCGCACAGATCGACGCAGAAGCCCTCCGCTGATGGAAGAGAGGCGACAACCTCATCGACTCGGGATTGGTCACGTCCTCCCACGAGTAGGTGATAGTCGTCGGCGAGTTCACGGCAGATTGCCAGGCCAATGCCTCGGGTACCCCCGGTCACCAGTGCTACGCGTCGTTGAGATTCGGATGCCATTGAAGCCTCCAAGAAGTGTCGGTTCAGGTCTGTCACCACGAAGCCTAGCTAATCTAGGATCAGCCCGTCAGGAGAAATGATCAGAGCCAGGTCAGATGAATCCGTCGGAATCTCGGTTGATGAGGTGACAATCATGTTGAGACGCGCCCACGATCATGGCGGAAGTCCGTGCCTAAGGTGTGGCCACCGTCGGCACCTCGTGCAACGATTGTGCAACCTAGGTTTGGTGCGCACGATGATCGTGACCTTGGTCATGACGGCGATCCTGGCGGGGTCGGTCTCGGGGTGCGCCGGGGACGTCAATCAACGCTCCCACAACGCCAATCAAGCCTTGCCCAATACCTCAGTCGGCATGGACATTGAGCCATCAATAATCAGCCAGACAGTCCCACCCGGAGCCGTCAGCCTGATTGACTACGGCGTGACCCATCTTCCTAGATATGTGTCCTTGCCCGCCGGAATCGACATTCGTTTGGTAACGGACCTTCCCCATCTGGTGATGGTGACTGCTGATTCAACCAAGGCTAGATCCATCATCGACTTTCTTGCCGCCCAAGCTAGTGACTGGGGGCTGACAGTGGTGGCGGTATCAGGCAATGCCTTGATCTGTGAAAAAGGCCAGTTCCGGATCAGTGTCAGTTGCGCCAAAGAATGTGCCGTAGTGATTCGCAGCTAGGTCCAGGCGCGGTCACGTGCAGGGTCAATGACGGCGGTGAGCCCCGTCTTGCCAAGATGGTGCGCGCGAAGAATCGGAGAGCCGGTTGCTAACTGACAATCACCGATTCCACAACGATACCCACTCGACACCTAGATCAATCAGGGTCTGGCGCAGCAACGGAAGGGAAATACCGGACACGTTGTGGTGATCCCCGATTAGGCGAGTGATGAAGGCCGATCCATAACCGTCAATGGTGAAAGCCCCCGCGACCTTGGCTGGCTCTCCGGTAGCGACATAGGCGTCAATCTCGTCGTCAGACAAATCCGCGAAGAACACCTCAGTCGATTCCGTTCTGGTGGCGGCGCGTTCGCCTCGGTCGTCGATGACGCGGACGTGGTGGCCGGTGTGCAGGATGCCCCGTCCACCCCGCATCATCAACCATCGCTGCCGGGCCGCTGAAGCAGTGCCCGGTTTACCGAAAGGCCGCCCGCCAAATTCCAGCATCGAATCACAGCCGATCACCACTGTCGGTGAGTCGATGGCCAAGGTGTCACGCACAGCCCTAGCCTTCAACGTGGCCAAGGTCGCGACCAGCTCCTCGCAGTCGAGTGCCACCACCCCAGATTCGTCGACCTCAGAGGGAATCACGACGGGCTCGATTCCTGCGCGCCGCAACTCGGCAAGACGGGCAGGGGATTTCGAGGCTAGGACGACACGCATGAGCCCAGTCTAATGACGTCAACCCTCGATACTTCGTTCAGTGATGGAATGGCGAGGATTTAACGCAGAGAGCCGCGCCAGACTTCGCGGGCCGGAATGAAGGGCTGGCGGACAGTATGCCAATAGGATTTCCAGCCGCCAGCGATGGGGCGGTCATCGTTGAGCCGGCCATCTTCTGCTGGGCGGGTCACAGCAGCCAGCACCGCTACCAGTGCGGCCAGCTCGTCATCGGTAGGGTTACCGCGAGCCACCGTCACCAGCGGCGCTGTCTCTTCCCGGTCCAACCCGGGGCTGGGGGAGACCGGGACATCGGGGAGCCAAGAATGAGTGTCCATCATCAACCTGCTCTACAGCGGGATATTCCCGTGTTTCTTCGGCGGCAAGGAATCGCGCTTGGTGCGCAGTAACCGCAACACCCTGATGATCTCGGCGCGAGTCTCGTGCGGGTAGATGATTTGGTCAATATAGCCGCGTTCGGAGGCGACATAGGGGTTGGCCAAGGTGTCGTTGTATTCAGCAATCAAGTCGGCGCGGAGCTGATCGGGGTCGCGGGCTTCCGCCAGCGCCTTCTTGTGCAGCACATTCACTGCCCCTTCGGCGCCCATCACCGCGATTTGGGCAGTCGGCCAGGCGAAATTGACGTCGGCACCAAGATGTTTCGACCCCATCACGATGTAGGCCCCGCCATAGGCCTTGCGGGTCACCACCGTCACCAATGGCACCGTGGCTTCTGCATAGGCATAGATCAGTTTGGCACCGCGACGGATGATACCGTCATGCTCTTGCCCCACCCCGGGCAAGAAACCAGGGGTGTCAACGAAGGTCAACACCGGGACGTTGAATGCGTCGCAGGTACGAACGAAGCGGGCCGCCTTCTCGGAGGCCTTGATGTCCAAACACCCGGCAAAATGCATTGGCTGATTAGCGATGATCCCCACCGAACGCCCCTCGATCCGGCCGAAACCGCAGATGATATTGGGTGCGTAGAGCTCTTGAACCTCCAGCATCTCGTCATCGTCTAAGACGGTGCGGATCAGCTCCCGCATGTCATAGGGCTGGTTTGCTGAATCCGGGATGAGCGTGTCGAGTTTGCGGTCATGGTCGGTGATCGTCAGATCGACTTCGGCGTCATCGTAGATAGGTGGGTCTTCGAGGTTATTTTGGGGGAGATAGGTAATCAGGTCGCGGACATATTCAATCGCGTCGAGGTCGTCGGCAGCCAGATAGTGGGCGTTGCCCGCCTTTTCGTTGTGGATGCGCGCACCGCCGAGTTCTTCCAGGGAGACGTTCTCGCCGGTGACGGAGCGGATCACCTCCGGGCCTGTGATGAACATTTGCGAGGTTTGGTCAACCATGACGATGAAATCTGTCAGCGCCGGGGAGTAGACGTGGCCGCCTGCAGCGGCTCCCATGATCAGCGAGATCTGCGGGATGACCCCAGACGCGGTGGTGTTACGCATGAAGATCTCGCCGTACATGCCAAGCGAGACCACACCCTCTTGGATGCGAGCGCCGCCACCCTCATTGATGCCGATTAGTGGCACACCGGTCTTGACCGCGAAGTCGATGATCTTGCAGATCTTTTCGCCGTAGACCTGGCCGAGGGAGCCACCGAAAATCGAGACGTCTTGGCTGAAAACACACACCGGTCGGCCATGGATAGCCCCGACCCCGATGATGACGCCGTCACCGTAGGGGCGGTTCTTCTCCATCCCGAAAGCTGTAGAGCGGTGACGGGAAAACTCGTCAAGCTCGGAGAAAGAACCCTCATCAAGGAGGGCGTGGACACGTTCGCGCGCCGTCATCTTGCCTCTGGCGTGCTGTTTTTCGATCGCCGACTTCGGGGCAGCATTGATTGCCTCGTCGATCCGTCGTCCCAGATCAGCGATCTTTCCGGCTGTCGTGCGCAAATCGTTCTCCATATACTCCACCTTAGCGATTCGTCTCCGATCGTGGAACCGTGCCCGTTTTTCGCCTCCTCGATCGCGGTCGTAGTCTGGAACCATGACTACCGGCTGCCAGTTCCCTCCTTCAGAACCGACTCCACACCCCACCCCCGCTCCCGGCGAGGAACACGACATGCACGTTGACCCAGACGTCGTGGCCGCCGTCCCGATCCAAACTGAGCGGGTTCCACTCCCCGCTGACAACGCCGGGCCCACCCCGGTGGTCGATTACGACGAACTCGTCCAACGCCTCGATGGCAGCATGTGGGGGCCGATCGAGGTGGTCGACGAAACCGGCTCGACCAACGCGGATCTGCTCGCTCAAGCCCGCGCCGGGGCAAGCACCGGGACGGTGCTCATCGCCGGACGTCAAACCTTAGGCAGGGGGCGTTTCCAGCGGGTATGGGAGTCACCTGCCGGCGCCTCGGTGTCGGTGTCGATGATCGTGCGCCCGAGCCAACCGATGACGCAGTGGCCGTGGCTGAGCGCGGCTGCCGGGATGGCGGTGAGGCAAGGAATCATGGCTGCTACCGGCTGCGATCCACGCCGTCTCGTACTGAAATGGCCCAATGACGTCCTTCTCGACGGCAAGAAGGTGTGCGGAATCCTTGCCGAACAGACTTTCCAGGACGGCCAAGCTGCCGTGGTGATCGGGATCGGGATCAACACCTTCATGGATCAAGATCAACTGCCGATCGTCAACGCCACCTCACTCCAGCTAGCGCAACTAAAGTGCAACCCGACTTCGGTGGTGGCTGAGGTGTTGACATCCTTTGCTCATTACTGGGACGTGTGGGAGGCGACCGGCACCTTACGCAACGACTACCGTCAACAATTGGGCACCTTGGGCAGGGAAGTCAATGTGGTCATCACCGCGGACCAGATCGAGACCGGGCTGGCTGTCGATGTGGACGAATATGGCCAGCTCGTCGTCAAGGTTGACGGCCAGCGCCGGGCCTATTCGGCGGGAGACGTCACCCATCTGCGTTGACCGACTAGTCTGAATGTCTCGGTAAGCACACCAGGAGATTGTCGTGGCAAGTGAACAGCTCATCGACCAGTGGAAGCCTCAGCCGGTGCGGGTGATCTGGGCTTTTCTTGTCGTCATGGTCAGTCTGGGGGCCCTCCTTGCCTACTCTGTGTTGGTCCCCAAACTCAACGTCGCATGGTTGTGGCAGGTCGAGACCATCGTGGCCGGGATCGTCGTGGTCGGCACCTGCGCCTTCCTCGTGTGGCGGATGATCGAGTGGGCGTCGGTCAGCTATACCCTCACCGCAGATAGGCTCAGCATTAAATCCGGGTTGTTGTCCTCCCGGCGTCACGATGTGTTGTTGTCGCGAATCTCGCAGGTCACGATAAGGCAAAACCTGTGGGGGAGGATGACCAAGTCAGGGCAGATTCATCTGACGACGGTGGACGGCACTCAGTTCGGGTTGATATACGTCCCGAATGTCAGGCGGCTACACAACTTCTTCGCCGAAGAAGTCGAGAAGAATCGCACCCGCGCCAGGATCGGGCTCTTAGAGGCCAGTATTCGCGCCTCCCAGCAGGAGCTTTTGAGGCTGCGTGGAATGGGCGGCCACCGGCAGGGATGAGCCAGCCGAAGGCGCTTCGGCTGGGACGGGATTGGGATAGGGCGAGTTCCTGCCGCCTCTAAATCAGGTGCGGGGTGAGTACCTCAGTCACTACCCCCGATGTTGTCGGTTCGTTGGACGGGTCAATCCGCAAGGCCTGACGTCCAGGCTCCTCGGCGACGACCTCAGTTAGTTCGCCGTCGACGAAGTGCAGCCCAACCCCGTCGTCGACCCCGTAACCGCCGGGAAGGGCCCCCGAGGCGATGGATTGGGTGAAGACCGGGGCGCGGTCAGCTTCATAGGAAAAATGTGGGGAGAATGACCCTTCGATGATGGAGCATCCGCCCCTCCAGGGGCGCACGTCGCCGTAGGTATCGGTTGTGCATCCTTGGAACCAGCAGCTCGCCCCAGCGGAAATCCCACCTAAGACGATGTCGCGGTCCGGATTCTTCGCCATCGAACGCAACAGGGTGGAGACGCCGTGAATGTTCCACAAAGCCATCAGATTGACCGTCGATCCACCACCGACGATGACCACGTCGGCGTCATTGAGGCGCTCAATCGACCGGCCGGCGTCTTGCCAGAGGGTCAGCACCATGGTGCGTACCCCGAGAACCCCGTAGGCGTTGAGGAACTGGTTGATATAGGCGGGTGAATCCGCCGAAGCCGTCGGAACAAAGCACACGAGGGGAGACCGCTTTGGGCATAGGTCGAGCAGGTACCGATCCAGGGGTGTTGCAGCGCCCGTCTTAGACATGGAAAAACCGCCGCCACCCATCGCCAGAATATGTGTGGTCATAGCCGTATTCTTCCATAACCTCGTGGACAGGTGAGGTGAGCACCGAATTCAGTCGCACGGTGAAAGTCGGTAAGCTCTGCCGGGTGAGTCGAGATATCACAGTAGGGATCATCGGTGGCGGACAGCTTGCTCGGATGCTCTACGAAGCAGCATCTCCACTGGGAATCCCGGTTCGGCTATTGGCCGAAGATCACCATGTTTGTGCGGCACTGGTTGTTCATGACGTCACCGTCGGCGATTACACCGATGCCGACACCGTCGCCGACTTTGCCCGCACCTGCGACGTCGTCACCTTTGACCACGAGCACGTCCCCACGTCAATCCTGAAACAACTGGAGGCCGATGGGGTCCATGTGCGCCCGGGCCCGCACGCCCTCGTCTATGCCCAAGATAAGGCCTTGATGAGGGCGAAGATGGATGAGTTAGGCGCGCCGAATCCGCGATGGCGAGTGGTCGATTCTGCTCAAGACCTGATTGATTTCGCCGAGGTCGTCGGATGGCCGATGATCGCCAAGACATCGCGTGGCGGCTATGACGGGCACGGTGTGTTCAAACTCAACGGCCCGGCAGACGCAACCATCCCCTTTGATCGGGCGCCGAAAATCTCTGCGGGGGAGAAGGTCGTCATCATCGCCGAAGAATTCGTTGACTTCACCCGCGAGCTATCTGCCCTGGTTGTGCGTTCAGCATGTTCGGACGTGGTCACCTATCCGATTTCGCAGACCCTTCAAGAAGACGGGATCTGTGTCGAAACCATCACCCCGGCCCCGCGCCTCGATGAAGAGACACAGCGCGAACTGCAAGAGATGGCGCGCCGGATTGCCGTTGACCTCGACGTCGTCGGGGTCCTCGCAGTCGAAATGATGGAACGCGCTGATGGGTCAGTAGTGATCAACGAGCTAGCTATGCGTCCGCACAACACGGGGCATTGGACGATCGACGGGGCGGTCGGCTCACAGTTCACTAACCATCTTCTCGCCGTCCTCGGTCTACCCCTGATGGAGCCTGGACTGTGTTTCGACCACGTCGTGATGCGCAACATTCTCGGCGGATCAGTCGACGACCTCACCGGTGCGCTGAAACACTGCCTAGCCACAGATCCGAGAATGAGACCCCATTTTTATGCCAAAGAAATGCGTCGAGGACGTAAAGTTGGCCACGTCACCACCTTCGGAACCGACGAGGACGACGTCCTCAGCCGAGCCCGTGCCGCCGCGAACTACTTGATGGGAGTATCTGATGAGTAGCGAGCAAACCTCTCCAACCCAGCCCAGCGCTCAGTCTCATCAGCCGATCATCCAATCGGCACCAACACCTCAACCAGGCCTACCGGCTCCGCCAACCCAATCCACTCAGCCGGTACCCCAGTCAGCCCACCTTGCCGACCCGGCAACCAAACCCGCCGTCACCAAGACCACCAAGCCCGCCGCCGGCAAACCAGAAGGGCTCGATCACCCCAAGAGGGTGGTAGGCATCGTCATGGGCTCAGACTCGGATTGGGCAACCATGGAGCCAGCAGCCAACGCCTTATCCGAGTTCGGTATCGGCTTTGAATCCGACGTTATCTCCGCCCACCGAATGCCTGAGGAGATGGTCCGCTACGGACGCGAAGCACACAAACGCGGGTTGAAGGTCATCATTGCCGGAGCAGGGGGCGCGGCTCACCTGCCAGGTATGTTGGCTGCCCTGACTCCGTTACCAGTAATTGGCGTCCCAGTCCCGCTCAAACACCTCGACGGGGTGGATTCGTTGCTGTCAATCGTGCAGATGCCCTCAGGCGTCCCGGTAGCGACAGTGTCCATCGGCAATGCTCGCAACGCCGGTCTCCTAGCGGTGCGGATCCTGGCTGCGTCGGACCCGGAACTGATGGCTAAAATCATCGAGTTCCAACGCAATCTGCGCGATACCGCAGTAGCCAAGGGCTCAATCGTGCGCCAACACTGCCACTAGATTGCCGTCAGGCACATCCGGCTGCCCGCGAGGCAGCCGGGAACGGCAACCATCACCTACTTCTTGAACTTCTCCAACCCAGAGGTATCCCCGCTGATGATCATGCCAAACATCTCTGCAGCGGCCTCGTTATCCCACAACACTGATGAGCCTGCCTTGGTCTTTGCGTTCGGATTGGAAATCGGCACCACGATCGAGTAGCCCTGATCCTTCGAGAGTGAATACATCGCGCGCATCACAGACAGCATCGTCGACAGTGAAGTCTCTTTGCCCAAGGTCAAGGTAGAGACACCATTGGTGACCGTCTGGTAGTAGCGGATCGGGTTGATCACCGTCCACGGGCTGGCAGCCTTCTTCATCACACCAGCCACGACCTCGCGTTGCCGCTTGGCTCGGCCGATATCGCCGGTGGGGTCGGCTTTGCGCATCCTCACATACCCGAGCGCCTCGGTGCCGTTGAGGGTCCGGCATCCTGCCGGAAGGTTCGTGTGTGAATCACGGTCGACCATGGGCTTGTCCAAACACACATCGACACCCCCGACGGCGTCAACGAGCCCGACGAATCCAGCGAAGCCAATCTCCATATATCCGTCGATCCGCACACCGGTGGCTTGTTCGACGGTTTGAGTCAAGAGCTGACCGCCACCATAGGCGTAGGCGGCATTGAGTTTATTCTTGCCGTGGCCGGGAATCTCGACGTAGGAGTCGCGCGGCAAAGAGATCAGCGCCGGCTTACCAATCTTGGGCTGATAGAGGATCATCATGGTGTCTGCACGGTGACCTGCCACATTGCCTGTGCCGAGTTCAGATTGTTCGTCACTAGAAAGATTGGCGCGTGAGTCCGAACCGACGATGAGGGTAGCCGTCCCCGGATGTTCCGCTGGTCTTTGGCCCGTGGGGATGTTGTCGACGCGGTGAGCCTTCGATAGGGAGACCACGGGGACAGTGACCAAGAAGATGAGCCAGGCGATAAGCAGTAAGAGAATCCATCGGAAGGGGTGGAGTTTGCGTTTCTTAGCCTTCTTCGACGGGATTTGCTGCCCAGGGTCCCCAGCCGAGGCCAGGTAGCTGGTCCCAGGCCCGGCTAAATGGGATGGTGCTGCGGCCGCGCCCGAATGAGCATAGCCGCCAGACCCGGGTGCATAATGAGTGAAACTACCACCTGCAGACCCACCTGTGGCTGCAGATGTGGGGGCAGAAGCTGGCTGCGAGATTCGGGTATAGGCGGTTGATTTCGCCGGGCGCGAGATCGGCTCGCCCGAAGGCCATCTCGTCCCGAGGTTATCTCTTGGCGCTACACCAGGTGTTTGACTGCTCGCCCAGCCATTGCCGGAGTCAGAGTCATAGTCAGGCAAGGGCTTGGGACGCAGAACCTGGGTGTGGTCTACCTGGTCGCGTCTTTGGCCATAGAGCCATTCCAGATCAGCCTTGCGGCGGGCTTCATCACGTGGGTCAATCTCGTCAACCATATCTCCACCGTAGACGCGTGCATGAAAAGAAGAAAAGCCAAGAACGGATATGCCCGGCCTGGTTTGATCATTGAATACCTTGGAATGACTAGAATCGGGCACATGTCAGATCACAGGGGTACCGCAACTACCAGGCAAATCCTTCTCGACCCATTGCCGCAAACCTATCCAGGCGTGAGTGTCGTCATGCCGGTGCTCAACGAAGAGGCTCATCTTGCCGATTCTGTGGCGCAGGTCCTCGCTCAGTACTATCCCGGAAAGATGGAGGTCATTCTCGCCCTAGGCCCGAGCCAGGATCGCACCAATCAGGTCGCTGGGGAGATCGCGTCCGAAGACGACAGAATCATCCTGGTGGACAACCCCAAGGGCTTCACCCCGGTAGCCCTTAATCTCGCTATTGACAAGGCTCAATACCCGATCATCGTCCGGGTAGATGCCCACGGGGAACTAGCCGAAGGCTACATCTGTCGCGCAGTTGAGCTACTCCAACGCACCGGAGCGGCCAACGTGGGTGGGTTGATGGACGCTCAAGGTGTGACCGCGTTTGAAAAGGCAGTAGCTGCCGGTTATAACTCGAAACTTGGTCTGGGTGGGGGGTCATTCCATCTCAAGGAAACTCCGGAAGGCCCGGCAGAAACCGTTTTCCTTGGCTGTTTCCGCGCCGAAGCCCTGAACGCTGTTGGAGGGTTCGACGAAACCTTGCATCGGGCCCAGGACTGGGACCTGAACTACCGATTGATCAAGGCCGGATACCGAGTGTGGTTCTCTCCGGACCTGCAGGTAACCTACCGGCCTCGTTCTAGCGTCAAGGCCCTTGCCAAACAGTTCTTCAAGACCGGGCAGTGGCGTCGCGAAGTCATCCGGCGCAACCCCGACACCATCAGGCTGCGCTATCTCGCGCCCCCGGTGGCGGTTCTGGCAATCAGTGTTGGGCTCGGGCTGGCCGCGATTGGCAAGGTGCTAGGCGTCAAGAAACTCGTCAATCTTGCCATGTTTGCCCCACTCGGTTATCTAGCGGCAATCACGGCAGGTTCTGTGCTAACGACGAAGGGTCTCGATCCTCAGGTCCGTGTCCGGATGCCGATGGTGTTGACGGTGATGCATCTATCGTGGGGGGCTGGCTTCCTGATCGGGGTCGATCCAGACGCGCTCCGATGAGGCGATGTCGCACAGACGACGGTGACGCTGCTCGTCGTCCATACCGCCAGTTCCGGTGACGATCACCGCAGAACCCCCTTGGGCCAACGGCTGCAACAAGGCCTGGGTGTTGACGGCGATGAGGAAGGCCGCGCCACTTTCGGCAGGTGAGCCTGAGGCGTGTGAGTCGGCGACGATGATCGTGCGGGCAAGATCATGAACTGACACCAGGACTCGTCTGCCTTGTCCTTGTGGATTGGCTGAGCCTGCCAGGTGGGCGAAGGCATCTAGCCAATGCTGATCGGCAGTCGTCGGGTCGAAGCGGGGGACGCCTTGGCAGTGACGAAGCCGAGGTGTGGTCTCCGCTGAGGTCCAGTGCGCGTCGGGCTGAGAGAGAACTTCGGCATAATCCAGGGCGGGGGAGACGTCTTCCTGGCAGCCCAACCCGAGCGGGTGCAACGAACATGCAACCGTGGTGTCGATGTTGCCTCCACTCAAAGGGCCCAGGTGGTTGGGCACTGTCACTGCCAGATCGAAACTACCCACAGGCGGATGTGGGGTTGCGTCCTGGTTGCATTCATCGACGGAGATAGCGGACGGATTGATCCATGCGGTGCCGTTGATCTGCCAGATTGCCATCAGCCATACCAGGCCGACCCAGTGACCTGGACGCGACGTGACCACATCGAGTAACACCTGGGGTTGGTCTGCGTATCCGCAATCGTCGATGAGGTTGACGGTCTTATCTACCCAGTTGGCGAAGGTCTTGGCAGATAGTTCGACTCTCTCGTCGCGGGCAAGATCGTAATAGGTCAATAACGGCGCTCCTGGCTGTTCCTTGACGCGAGCGCTCAACCACTGAGTAGGCGTGGCGGGACCCTTAGGCGCCAGCGTAGATGATCTGGCTGGCTGAGGGCCGAAATGGGCTGGTGCAGGCGACAGATTCATGGAGGCCAGCCTAGCGTGTCAGCCTGGCTGAGGGGATTCGGCTAGGCTGGGGCTATGCGTTACGTTGTCATCATGGCCGGCGGGTCCGGTACTCGGCTTTGGCCGCTGTCGCGCAAAGGCGAACCAAAACAACTTCTTGAAATCATTGGTGGCAAATCCTTGTTGAGATTGGCTTATGAAAGGGTCGCCGGTCTTGTCGAAGATGACAAGATCCTGGTGTGCACCGGAGCCTCCTATATCGACAAGGTTGCCCAACAGATCCCAGAGCTGAGGCAAGAGAATCTGCTCGGGGAGCCGGTGGGTCGCGATTCTCTGAACGCGGTTACTTGGCCAGCGGCGGTACTGGCTGCTCGTGATCCAGAAGCGGTCATCGCCACCGTCACCGCCGACCAAATCATCGAGCCACTGAGCGCATTCCATGCCTCCATGGAGGAAGCCTTCCGCGTCGCCGAGGCAGATCCGGGAGCCTTGGTGACCTTCGGCGTGGTTCCCACCGAGCCTCACACCGGCTATGGCTACTTGAAACGTGCTGGCAGTCTCGCTGATGACGGGTTTGCTAACTCGTCGTATATCTGCGAGTTCAAGGAAAAGCCGAACCGTGAAACAGCGCAGGCATATCTCGATTCTGGGCAGTATTGGTGGAATTCGGGGATGTTCGTGTGGCGTGCCCAGACGTTGCTGGAACAACTCAAGATTCTCAAACCTAACACCTACGCTGACGTGACTCGTCTAGTGCACTCTCCTGAACTGTTGGAACAGATCTACCCGAATCTCGAGAAAATCTCGGTGGACTATGCCGTGATGGAGCCGGTATCTGCCGGGCAGGGCAGTGCCCACGTCGTCGGCGTCGCCTTGCCGATTATCTGGCATGACGTAGGTTCCCTGGTCACTTTGGCTGAGCAACTCACCAAGGACGCCCAGGCAAACTCCGTCATGGGCCAGGTGGTCAACCTCGATGCCCAGGGGAACCTGCTGATCAACACCCGTCCCGACACCGTCTTGGCCGTCTCGGGGATCAAAGATACCGCTGTGGTCATGACTGAATCTGCCACCCTCGTCATCCCACTCAGCGATTCGCAGCGGGTCAAGGACGTCGTGAATGTGGTCGCTACTCAGATCAATCCTGAACTGGCCTAGCCCGTCGCAACCAGGGCAAACGGGGTTGTCCAGAGACTGAACCTGAACAGATATAGACGATGAGAGAAGGGACGACATTGTCTGCAACCCTAAGGGTGATCCGCGACATCGCCGCATGGGCTTTGGTGGCGATCGCGGTGGCCACCATGATCGGAATCGGCATCTTGATCGGTGCACAAGCCAGTGCGGTAGCCGCCATTGAGGGGATCGGGGTCTATCTGATCGGTGCCGGATTGTGGATTCCGGTGTGTCTGCTGGTGTTCCAGATATTGTGCCGCATGGGGCCAAGCAGTAGATCAGGCAGGCTTTACGGACCGGTGGTGGTCATCGTCGAAGCTGTGATGTTGGTGGCCGCAATCTTTGCGACGGCTGGCGGGGCGTTTTCGGTCGGGACTATGCCTATCCCATTGACATATGTGGATCAGGTCATTGTCTCCCAAGCGATAGCAACTTCAGCCTTGTCTCTGGTTGGGTCCCTCGCGGTGTTGGTGTCTCCGAGTCCCGTCGAGGGCACTGCCGCGGCAGTCTCTGCAGATGCAGGTAACAGACGTGGTGCAGCCATCCCCGTCTCGTCCGACAACATCCCTGGATCTTCGCGCCAGGAGGGTGTCGCCGACCAGGGCCCTTCCGCCGATAACCAAACCTCTGCTCCCGTCTGGTCGGTTGATGAGGCCGTGGGCCAGGGGTGGTTGCGGGCATCTGATGCTGCTGCCGGCTATCAAGCCTCGTCTTTCACGGATTCTAACGACGACGCCGGAAGTGGCGATCATCTGCGCTAAGCGAGAACCTGCTTAGTCAGTTGGACTTTCAGCGTGTAGATGAGCAGAAACTGATGACTACCCTGTTATTTTGCTATCTGGCTTGACGAACCGGAATTACAACGGTGTAATTTATCTATTGCTGAATCGCTTATCGTGTCGCGACGAGTGATTCAAGGATCGACACAGATCAAGATGAAGCCATCGATCTTGCCCATCATTCGCAGGAAGGAGTGAGCCCGTGTCTGAGATCTTTGCCTTGATGCAGCCTGACGATGACGGTGTGCTCAGTTGGCAAGATCGCGCACTGTGTGCCCAAACCGATCCTGAAGCATTCTTCCCCGAAAAGGGTGGTTCCACTCGCGAAGCAAAGCGCGTCTGCCGCACCTGCGAGGTTCGCCAGCAGTGCCTCGAATATGCCCTCGCTAACGATGAACGCTTCGGCATCTGGGGTGGCTTATCTGAGCGCGAACGTCGACGGATCAAGCGCGAGGCTTCCTGAGACTATTCGTTGATCTAGTGTCCCTAACTGACCTGTCGCTCACCGAGTAGCGGGCAGCTTCTTTTAAACATCGCCCGCATCCGCCAGCCGTGACTGTTAACGTAGCTGAAGATTATCTTTGATCTGCTCCATCTCCTAGGGCATGATGAACGAGTGAAGCCAGTGATAGCAGATGAGTGGGCATGGGCTCACGAAGAACATCAAGAAGAACTCGCCGAGGTTGACCCCTCATCCGTGGTGGGCGTGATGGTGGTACACAACGCGCAAGACTGGCTAGAGCGCACCCTCAACGCCTTCGATCATCTCGAAGATCGCCCAGGGGTGCTGTTGGCTGTTGATAGCGGTTCCTCGGATGATTCCTCCCGCATTCTCTACCAGGCTCGCGAATCCGGCCTGATCACCGATGTTTTCCATGTCGATCATCGTCTCGGTTTTGGCGAAGCCGTCAACGCCGGGCTGGCTGCCTATTACGGCAATGACTTCGTCGGGGGCACCGCTGAGCAACTCTTCGATACCCAAACATTTAGGCTCCCGTCCCGGGCCGCCGACAGTAGCAGTGACTCGATCATCGACACCGTTGACGATGCCCCCGAATTCACCGGCGACGGCGATCACCCAGACGGTACCAATGCCGGCGCCAATGCCGAAGCCGGACCCGCAGCCCCACCGTCACGAGCTAGCCGTGGATTCATCGTCGAGGACACGACCCACCTCGATAGGCCCCGCTGGCTGTGGCTGATCCATGACGATATGGAACCTGCCCCTGACGCACTGGCTCACCTGTTACGTGCCGGCGACAGCGGGGTCGATGTAGTCGTCCCCACCTTGTTGTTGCCCAAACTACGCAACCACCCCGACCGGATTGCTGAGATTGGTCAATCCATCACCCGCTCTGGCAGACGGATCATGTCTCCGCGCCAGGACATCGATGAGGGCGACCTCGATCAGCGTCAACAAGAACCCACCGACGTCCTCGGTGCCTCCACCGCAGGGCTACTGATTAACTTGAAGGTCTGGGAAGAACTGGGTGGCCTCGACCCCGCCCTTCCCGTTTTCCGCGACGGTCTCGACTTCGGGTGGCGCGCCCACGAGGCCAACTTCACCGTCCGTAGCTGTCCGCACGCCAAGATCTACCATCGTCAACACGGACGCTGGAATGAACGTCAGATGGCGTTGGGGGACAACCCGGAAGCACTCGACCATCAACTCGCGATGAGAGTCGTGGCAGCCCACTCGACACGCCCAAAGCTAACCCGGGCGAAGATGATGGCCGCCTCGGTTGTCCAGGCGGCAGGCTTCT
This sequence comes from Actinomycetes bacterium, assembly GCA_023442485.1. Lineage (GTDB taxonomy): Bacteria > Actinomycetota > Actinomycetes > Propionibacteriales > Propionibacteriaceae > JAEZZG01. The sequence continues at coordinate 41,676 of JAEZZG010000016.1, forward strand.
TACTCGGAAAAGCCCCCAGGCGTTCTGCAGATCGGCTGCGCGCCGCCTGGGCGTCTCGAAGGGACGGGGCAGTGGTTGACGACATGCGTCAACGAAACCTGCACTTGGCTGGGGAATCTGTGTCCCACTTGCGCCCCACACCCGGCCAGACTTTATCCATGGCGGTGAGTCGGGCCGCCGGGGCAGTGGTCGATACCTTCCGTTCCGTCACCGGCAGCGACGAGGGTTCTGACACCTCCATTGATGAGCTCACATCGGACGAATTCGGCACATCGGGTGTACGCAAGGTGCGCAAGCCGGTCATCGTCGTCGGAGCCTTGGCATTCACGATCGTGGCCCTGGTGGCAGGCTGGCACCTGCTCAGCGCAGGCAAACTGTGGGGTTTACGTCTTCTCCCCGCCCCCGACTCACTCTCCGCAGCATGGTCGTCCTGGACCACCTCCCAACCCGGCGTGGGCTCGGCACCTGCTCCCTGGCTGTTCTTCTGTGCTCTCGGATCATTGCTCACCTTCGGTCAGCCGGATTGGTTCGCAACCGCAATGGTGCTCTTTGGCCCGCTATGGGCCTGGATGACTGCGGTCCTCTTCTTCCGCTCCCTTCGATGTCGCCCCTTGATGGCTACGGTGTTCGCCGCCGCTTGGGCACTGATGCTCCCCGTGATGGGGCTGACCGGCTCCGGCTCCCTCGGTGCCTCGATGGTGGCAATGATCCTGCCAATCTTCGGCATCGGCGTAGTTAAATGGCTAGGAACTAGCGACTCTGATCCGTGGCGCACTGCGGGATTGACCGCATTGACATCAGTGGTGCTGACCTCCTTCTACCCACTCTTCCTAGCCGTCGTCTTGGTCGTCGCGATCCTCGCCTTAGTGATCCGCCGTCACCTCGCCCAAGCCTTGACGATATTCATCGCCCCCATCGTATTCCTCGCCGGGTGGTGGCCCCATCTGTGGCACAACCCGGGCAGATTCCTCACCGGAATCGATCCGCTCAACACCCCGGTAGGCCCGATCCCTTCCACCTTCTCCCTGTTCCTGGGACGCTCGGAGCCGTCCGCAGCCCCACTGTGGATGTCGGCGACCATCATGATCATTTTGTGGTCAATCGGGTTACTCTCCACTACCTATCTGCGGATCCCACTCTGGGTCAGACTCACCACGATCTCGGTCGGCACCGTATCCGTGATCTTCGCGGCACAGTCCGCCCGTCAGGTGGTGATCATCGATGGTCTCTACACTCGTCCGTCCATCGTGCTTCCGATGTTGATCTTCGTCGCCTGCCTGCTATCGCTAGGTGCAGGCGCGGCCGCTCAATTCATCCATTCCAAGGACGCCCTCGACGTCTACACCAAGTCCCAGCACGAAACCAAGACTCCTCCGCACCTGCGCACCGCGGTGTCGTGGGTGTGCACCATCGCCATGGCAGTTGTGCCGATTCTCGGTGCATCCTGGTGGGTGATCGGTGGCACATCTGGACTACATCGCGACACCGGCTCCCTGCCCGAATATGTCTCAGCCGTGGTCGACTCGCCGCGTCAATCTCGAGTGCTTATCGTCGAAATGGCCAAGGACCGGACGACATGGTCACTCCTCGACGCAACCCACCCGTCGTGGGGAACAGCCGAACACGACCCAGTCTTGCGCAACGATGACGCAACCCGGGCTGCCGCGAACTTTGCTCAACAGCTCGCTCAAGGATCGCCCTCGGCCACCTTGGCAGATGACCTCATGAAGGCCGGAATCAGCCACGTCGTGATGCGCGGGGCTAGCCAAGATGTGATTCGTCGCGTCAACGACGCCCAAGGACTCTCTGGCGCCCCATCGGATCAAGGTAGCTATGTCTGGACCGTGTCTGGTCTGGTATCTCGATACTGGATTAGCTCCGGCGACAACGACGCACCCCAGCCTATCCTCGAGGGCAGAGTCCCCGAAGGTGGGGCAGGGCGAGTCTTGGTCATCGCGGAACCGCGCGATTCCAGGCTCCATGTCAGCGTCGGGGGGCAACTACTAAGCCCAATCCCAGCGCCGACACCTAGCGATCCGGCAGCTAGCCCGACCGATGAGAGTTCGGTAACTATCTCTAGCTCACCTCTCCCGCCTACCACACCAGAAACCAACCCAAGTTCACAAGGGTCTGCGATCCTCACACCTAGCCCCAGTGTGGCACCGTCTGCCAGCCCGAGTGGTGCTGTCACACCCGAAGCGAGCCCGGGATCAACCCCTGGCGAAGTGAACCCGAGTCTGGGCGGTGTTGACCCAACCCATAATGTCGATCAGGATGCGAGCTGGCAGAGCCGGTTTGCACTCGGCGAAGCCAGTGGTGACGTGGAGGTCACCATGGAACCTGCCGTCGGGACTATCATCGTTCAGATCGTTGTCCTGCTCGGTCTACTCATCGCTGCTGGCCCTTCGCTGGCTAGGCGCCCGGGAGCAAGGAGATTTCAGTGAACCACGACGAGAATCCCACCACGGCCGAGAACAATCTGGCGGTTCCCGAACAGATGACCAACATTCCTGACGATCATGGGCCGCAGGTAGAAACAACCCCTGCCTTCGATCAGGTGCTGCCCGACGGTGGTAGAGAGGAAGTGACGGACGAGGTTTCAGACTCTGCCCCAGACGAGGGAACGACAAGCCACGTCGGGGAATCCACCCGGTTCGGCCAGATGCTGATTTGGCTACTTAAAACCTGCTGGATTCCGGTCGTGATCATCACGATCATCGCCTCTGCTGGACTGATTATTCGGAGCTCTTCAACTGAAGCTGAACCGCAACCCCTAGCCATTTCCCTCAACTCTCCAAGAGTCCAGATCTGTCCAGGTTCCGATGAAGGCGCGACCCTATTCGCGTCAGCCCGCACCGGCAGCATCGTCTCCGGCAAACTCGGACAAACCCCCGCACCCCATCCGCAGCCCTATTCTGTTGCCGTCGATACCTCCCCGGTGACGGTGCTCGACAGCGATGGGATTCCTGCAGTCGCAGGGGTGTATCGTTCCTCGATGATCGCCACTTGGGCAGGGTGCGATATTCCACGCTCCGACGTGTGGATCCAGGTAACCGACGCGATCCGATCTACCGTGACCGTCGTCAATCCGTCCTCCCAAGAGGCCACCGTCAACCTCGAACTCTATGGTCCGTCGGGGGAGATCGTCTCCCAAGGTGCCGCCGGAATCGCGATCCCCGCTGGCCAAAGTCGCCAACTGCCGATCTCGGTCCTGGCTCCGGTCAACGACGCCGTGGCAGTACACCTGACCACGACCGGCGGCTCAGTCGCCGTATTTGCTGTCGACATCCAAGCCTTATGGAAGGACTATTCGTCCCCACTCGACCTTGGGAAGACCTTGGTGATCCCGCCGCTGCCTGCGGGTGCGGTGAGCACCAAACTCCACATCACCAACCCCCATCCAGACCGAATCAACGCCTCAGTCCACGTCTTGGCCGACACTGGCAAATTCGCCCCGGCAGGAGCTGAAGCGGTATCGATCCCGGCCAAATCCACAGTGACGGTAGATATTTCTGCGGGCATGACAGGTCGCACCGGAGCCATCGAGATTGAGGCTGATCGCGACATCGTTGCCTCAGCGACGGTGGAATCAGGCAGCGACGGAACCAGGATTGGGGCCCGGCTTCCTTTCACGGTCGGTCAACAAACCAGCGTTGAGGCAAACGGGGTAGTTCTGGTGTCTAACCTTGCCGAAACCCAAGCTCCAGTCGTCGTATCTGTCGGCACCGATAACTTCGAGTTGGCGGTCCCTGCCGGGACCACGGTGTCGGTTCCGGTCCCCGAGGCTGGGAAGCGGGTGAATGTGTTTTCCTCCGCGTCAATTCCTCTCGCAGCGTCCCTGGCCTGGACCTCTCCTGGGCTCGTCGTCGCCCCGATCCAGCCGATGCCAGCACAAGAAGATCCGGTTCCGCTGGTGTTGACTCCGCCGCTGCGCTAGAGGGGCGGTTAGTAATCCGGGTCGATCTCGGCCACGTCACGGCCAGTCATGACAGCCAGTTGCTCCACCAGGGTTTGCCGAACTAAGGCGTAGATATCTTTCCTGGTCGCAGCCCGAAACTCGATCGGGCGTCTGAACATGATGACATTGCCGTTCTCGTCGTCAGTAGGAGCCGTGGCGGCTGCGAGCGGAACCTTGGATCGGGTGTAAAGCTGAGTCATCGGCGGGACTTCCTGGACGCCGATGGTCACCCGGTAGAGGGCCTCGGGGCAGTGGGCGTTGATTTTGTTCACCGCCGAGAGAACAGCGTCAGCAAATACCTGTTCTGGACCTTTTCTGCGTAGCGGCACCGGACGTTTGGTCAGGCTGTTAGGCAACGCCAAGGCACCGCGTAACCCGCGTCCGTGTCGATCTCGCATAGTCACGCACACAGTCTATGCCCAGACGTGACTGCTTTCACCCTCTGCGGCGACTTCCGATTTGAGTGATGGTGGATGCGGTAATCGGAAAGACGGCAGCCATGGTGAGTCCACCAGGACGCTGTGGAGTCGCCGAAGTTGTGTCGCTGCAGGCCGGTTTGTGGGGGTTCGTGGGGTTCGTGGGATAGATTGGGAGGTTGCGTGGGAGGTTGAGTGCGGCCGTGGGGAGTGCGTCAGTTCGGGGAGAGAGAAATGTCGTCACTTAGTCACGGTTGGGAGAAAATATGCGTCGCAGGGTGGGAAATGTTCACAAAAATACCGGTTTCGGGCTACGGTTCAGGTGTGGTTATGGTCCGGCAGTGCTCTCGTGCGGCTTGTAGTGAACAAGCAGTGATGACGATGACCTATGATTACGCTGCTTCGATGTGCGTCCTGGGCCCGCTCGCACCGCGACGCCACCCTGGGGGTTTTGATCTGTGCGCCCACCACGGCCAGCATCTAAGCCCTCCACAGGGATGGACCGTGGTTAGGCTTCCGATGCCCGACGGTGGCAAAGTAGAACCCGACGATGATGATCTGCAGGCTCTCGCCGACGAGATTCGTGCGATCGGCTTGGGTGAGATGGACGCCGATCGACGCCAGGCGCATCAGACTGCAGGCATTGTGGAATTGAATCGACGCGGACATCTGCGAGTGATTGCAGATGCTGCGTCCCAACAGTAGGCAATAATTGATGATTACACGATCGATGTTCAAGGCTAACGACATTCGCGGGATCGTCGCACCTGATCCCGCGGACGGCGTCACCCCCACCGGGTCCCCAGAGTGGGATGAGGATGGAGCCCGGACGATTGGGGCTACCTATGTTGACATCGCAGGACTGGCCGGAAAATCGTTCATTCTTGGCCACGATATGAGAGTGTCTGCCTCTCGCCTGGTCAAGGCCTTCGCGGAAGGGGCAGCCAAGCGTGGTGCCGATGTGATCTACGTTGGCTTGGTCTCGACGGATGAGCTGTGGTACGCCTCCGGGGCGATGGACTTGCCCGGGGTTCAGTTCACTGCCTCCCACAATTCCCCTGACTACAACGGCATTAAATTCTGCCTGCCTGGTGCCCAACCCGTCACCAGCGACTTCCTCGCTCAACTGGCTGATGACGCGATCGCCCGTGATGGCAAACCCATCGACAATGTCACCGATCTGGGTGTGATCAGTAAGACTGACGTGCTCGAAGATTACGCGGCGTACCTGCATTCTTTGGTGCCGCTGTCGGCGATTCGGCCACTCAAGGTCGTCGTCGATGCCGGCAACGGCATGGCAGGACACACCGCCAAAGCTGTTCTCGACGTCGACAATATCGAGCTCATTGGCCTCTACCTCGACCTAGACGGCACCTTCCCTCACCACCAGCCCAACCCGCTGATTCCGGAGAACCTGGTGGACGCCCAGCGCAAAGTCGTCGAGGAGAAAGCCGACATCGGCCTGGTTTTTGACGGCGACGCCGACCGGTGCTTCATCATCGACGAACAAGGCAATGTGGTGACCCCATCCGTCGTCACCGCTGTGATCGCTCGGGCAGAGCTCGCCCGTGAACCTGGCGCTGCCATCGTGGTCAACTCGATCACTGGCCACGTCGCCCATGACGTCGTCAGCGCCGATGGCGGAAAGCTCGTCGTCTCGAAGGTCGGCCACACCTACGTCAAGGCATTGATGGCCGAGCACAACGCCATCTTCGGTGGGGAACACTCCGCCCACTACTATTTCCGTGAATTCTGGGGGGCCGATACTGGCATGTTGGCTGGTCTGCACGTCCTGGCAAAGCTCGGACGCGATTCCAGACCTTTGTCTGAGATTGCCGCTGAATACCACACCTATGTGATGTCTGGGGAAATTAACCACACCGTCACTGACCCAAGCCTGGTCATGAACCGGATCGCGGACGCTTTTGAAGGCAAGGGGGAGATTACCTGGAACGACGGTCTGCAGGTCTCCTCGACCGGAGCTTCGCCGTGGTGGGTGAGTGTACGCCCGTCCAACACCGAGCCGCTGTTGCGCCTCAACGTCGAAGCCCAGCAAGCGACTATCATGGAAGCATTGCGTGACGACGTATCGGATCTGATCGTTTTATACCAGGACGAGGTTAGCGGCAAGACCGCTATCGATGCCGAGGCCGGAATCGCGCAGTGTGGCGAGACTACTGATCGGATTGCGCCCTAACCTGCAGGGTCTGAAACGCCACATTCCCTATCTGACGAAGAGGTGACCATGACCGATAACAACGGTGAACTGCACGATTCAGCCACCGGCGCCGACACCGTCGATACTGAAATCGCTACCGCCGACGTTGAACATGAAGACTCTGGAGTCTTGATCTCTGCGTCAATGCCTACCATCATCGACGAAGACGAGCACAGTTTTGAGCTGCCACCGGCCTTCCTCGCTGTGACCGCATGTCCGGCATGTCATGCGCGATTCGCGGTAGATTATTCGGCGGGAGAGCTGGTGTGCACCTCATCGAACTGTGGACTGGCCTTCCCCGTGCGCAACGGGGTTCCGATTCTGTTGATTGATCAGGCCCGTCCAACCCGTAGCTAGTTTTCGCCCTCGTCGTCGCCCGGTTTGAATGACATGTAGATCTCTTTACATTCCGGGCACACCGGATATTTCTCGGGGTTGCGATGGGGGACCCACACTTTGCCGCACAGTGCGATGACTGGAGTCCCGAGCACCAAAGCCTGGTTGAGTTTGGCTTTCGGGACGTAGTGGGAAAAGCGCTCTTCGTCACCGGGATCATACTGATACTCGGTGCGCTCCTTGACGAGGGTCTGTGATCCGGGTGCGAGTTGGCTCATAACTGTCAACCTAGCGTAATCTTAGGGAGATTCCAACGAGTGCCGTTGACGAGAGTTGGCGATGACAAATACTGTCGATTCCGATTTTGATTCTCCCCGCGAGGTCCTTGACCTAGCCGCACCTACCGGCACCACCGATCCACTAATCCCTCACCGGCGCATCCGACTCTGGATGACAGTCGCGATCTTGACCTGCGTGGTAGGGGCAGCTTTCGAGGGAGTTGCGGTGACGACGGCGATGCCCGCGGCAGCCAAAGCCCTCGGCGATAATCAGCTCTATGCGTGGTCCTTCACCGCTTTCATGGCTGGCAGCATCATGGCGAATGGCATCGCTGGTCGGGTCGCTGACCTGGTTGGCCCGGTGAAACCACTCTTCTTCGGGCTCGTCGTCTTCGTCTCAGGTTTGATCATGGCCGGATTCGCCCCGTCCATGATGTTGCTGATTGGTTTCCGCGTCATCCAAGGTCTCGGGGTTGGCTGTATCTCGCTGGCGATGCTCGTCATCGTCGGGGAAGCCTACCGAAGAGATGAACAAGCCAGAGTTATCTTCGCCTTCTCCTTCTGCTGGGTATTCCCGTCGATCGGTGGGCCTTCATTGGCCGCCTGGATTGCAGAGAACTGGGGCTGGCAATGGGTGTTCTGGTCGGCAGCCCCGCTCCTCGTGATCGCGGCTGGGGTCGGTGCGGTCCCGCTGCTGCGTTTCCAACAATTTCAGTCCCGACTTGAACGCAAACCCACCCATTCACCGTCGTGGTTCCTTGCCGTCGGGGTTGCTGTGGGGGCCGCGTGTCTCCAAGGGGCCGGGCAGTTACTGAATTGGGTCTCACTGTGTCTGCTGGTCGTCGCCGTCGTTTCGATTCGGGCGTGTTTGCCGAAGCTCATGCCCGACGGGTTCACCCTGAGACCGTCCGGCATGTCCGCCGTCGTCTTGGTGCGAGCCATCGAGGTGGGCGCTTTCTACGGCTGTGAGGTATTTATGACGCTGATGCTCACCACCGCCCATCACGTCTCTTTGAAAATGGCGGGGGTGTTGGTGACCATCGGGTCGTGTGGTTGGGCCATCGGGTCATGGCTGGTGTCGCGGTCATGGATGACGCTGAGTCGCTGGTCAGTCATCGTGGTCTCCACCGTGGTGGCAACCTGCGGACTTGCCTTGTTGACGGTGTTTGTCTGGGTGGAGAACGCCCCGCTTTGGATCTCGGTGGTGGCATGGGGAATCTGCTCTGTGGGAGTCGGCATGGGACATGCCAGTCATTCCTTGGCCACACTTGACTTCTCGACTGAACAGGATCGCGGTCACAACACCGGCGCGCTTCAGATGTCCGAGGGGATCGGATCAGTCGTCATCGTCGGCCTGGCAGGGACGATATACGCCTCCTTGCAGGCCTCCTACTCAGTGACGACAACCTTTGGCTGGGTATTCATCGTCAACTTGGTGATTGCCGCTCTAGCGATTCCGGTGGCGATGCGAATCGGCCCGGTCCCTGTCTCTGCTATAGCCGAAGAAACTAGGTAGAGCCCTCGCTGACGCTTTGACGCCGGATTCCTGGGGTCGCGAGGATCAGCGTCAAGCCATTCCAGCGAAGGCGGGCAGGTGCGCAGGTTGTCATGCTTTTGATGTGTGCCACAATAGTGACGTGAGTAACGTACCTGGAAACCCACATAATCCACTTCCACCTGCCGGGTGGTATCCCGATCCGGCTGGATCTGTCGACGAACGTTATTGGGATGGCTCCTCTTGGACCCACAACCTGCGTCCCGCCAAGATCAATTCTGACGGTGTAGCGACCCCAGGCTTTGGGACCTTAGGCCCCAATCCGCAATACGGCAGCCCGAGTCATGGTGGATTTCCTGGACAACAAGTTGGAGGCGGTATGGACGGATCGGCCCCAATCCAAGGGGGATCTGGACCGTCCGAAGCGGATTTCTTCTCCAGGCCCGGCGATGGCACTGCGGCCCAGTCCTCAGGATTATCGCCCGAGACGGGCTCGGAGCCGGCCTCTCGTGATGGGCAAGCCTCAACGTCTGCACCTATTCAATCTGGGATCGGCGTCGGTCCGTCATTGCCGGAAACAACCAACCCACCCGCCTACTCAGGCTTCGATCAGATCGCCTGGGATGACGATACTCGCACCCCAGGTGGAGCCGCTGACTTGCCGCCTCAACTGGGCCCTGCGACTCCAGGATGGGGCCAACATCAGATTCCGGACCAACTCGGCGAAGGTGGCGGCCCGGATTCGTGGCAATACAACCCCTACAATCCCCAAGCTCGGCGAGGGTGGCGGTCAACTTTGCCAGCGCAGGCTCACAGATATGGCGGTTTTAGGGACGAACTGCCGCTGGCAGGTTGGTGGCGTCGCGCCATTGCCTCTCTCATTGATCTCCTCATCGTCGAGGTTGTGGCCGCGATCGTCATGGCTGCGCTGTGGCCGGACGCTTTTGCCTCATTCACCCAGCAGATGTCTGACTACCTATATTCTTCGAGCGATACCCTGCTGTCGTCCTCTGAAGGATCGATGGTGTGGTATTTCTCGGTCGTCATTATCCCGGCAGTGTCTTTCGCCTATTCAACCTTGATGATGTGGTGGCGTTCGGCAACCTTGGGCCACATGGCCCTCGGGATTCGCGTCATGTCCAGCAAAGACGATGCCCCAGGCCCGTTGACCCTCCAGCAGATCATGATTCGAGGCCTTGGTTATTGGGGTATCTACGCCATCTCTCAGGGCACGTTATTCTTCGTGGTCTACCTCAATGCAATCCTGATTGCCCTCCATCCAGACCGCAAAGGCATCCACGACATGGTGGCGAAGACTACCGTCGTCAAGATTCGTTGACCCTATCTGCGAATCAGCCGATGTGCCCAAGCGGGCTCCAGGTGTGTAAGGTGTAGCCGTCTGCTTCTGCGAAATCATCACCGACGAATGAGGACGTCCCGAGATGGCTGTTGTCAATCCCACCCTGCAAGCATTGGCTGATCACTACGGGATTGCCACCGAATTTTGGGACTGGAAGGGCCATCACACCTCGATCAGCGTCGATACCGTGATCAAGGCCCTCGCAGCCCTCGACGTGGACGCCTCCACCGAGGAGTTGGCTGAGCAAGCCCTCAAAGAAACCGAGCTTGCCCCGTGGCGGCGCATGGTTCCGCCGTGTGTCGTCACTGAGGAAGGTAGTTCTGCCAGCTTCGACGTTCATGTGCCTGCGGGGACTGGCGTCATGGTCGAAATCCTCACCGAGGACGGGATCACCTTCGGCTGCACACAAACTGATAACTTCTCCGCAGATCGTGAAATCGACGGGCGCCTGGTTGGCGAGGCCTCTTTCGTCACCAGCGACAACCTCCCTCTCGGCTACCACACCATCCGGGTATTCAATGGCGATAACTACGCCGAAGGCTGCCTAATCGTGACCCCAACTCATGTTGGTTTCCCGAAGTCAATGGGGGATCGACAGGTGTGGGGTTTGGCCAGTCAACTCTATTCCGTGAGGTCATCGGATTCGTGGGGGATCGGCGACTTCCAAGATCTCGCCGATCTGTGCGTGTGGTCTTCGACGCAATGCGGGGCGGACTACATCTTGATCAATCCGCTCCATGCAGCCCAACCGGTCCCCCCGATGGACCCGTCTCCGTATCTGCCCTCCAGTAGGCGATTCATCAATCCGATGTACATCAGGCCAGAGACGATTCGAGAGTATTCTGCCTTGTCGCAGGCGGATCGAGACGCCATCGCTGACCTGAAATTCAACCTTGGTCGCCAACTTGCCGCAATGGATGATCAATACCGGGCTGCCCATCCGGACGAGGCCGGATTCCACCTCTACCGCAATGAATCGTGGGCGGTGAAACTTGAGGCTTTGCAGATCATCTATCAGGCAGGGCTCAGACCTGCCCGCCAGATGGCCTTCGACCAGTTCTGTGAACGTGAGGGGAAGGCCTTAGCCGATTTCGCCACGTTTTGTGCTCTATTCGTCGAACTCGGTGAACCTAACTGGCACCTGTGGCCGCAGCAGTACCAGTCACCATCTTCGCCTGCAGTCTCTAGCTTCCGCGACGAACACGCTGACCAGGTACGTTTCTACCAGTGGCTCCAGTGGATATCGGCCTCGCAACTGTCTTCGGCCCAGCGCACGGCAAGAGACTCAGGGATGGCCCTTGGGGTGATTGCTGATCTTGCAGTCGGGGTCAATGCCGCCGGAGCTGACTCGTGGATCCTTGATGACGTCTACGTCAAGACCTTCACCGTAGGTGCACCTCCGGACGCCTATAACCAGCTCGGCCAAGACTGGGGGCAGCCGCCACTGCGTCCTGACCGTCTCGAAGAACTCGCCTATGAGCCCGTTCGCCGCATGATCTCGGCATCACTGCGCCACTCCGGCGGGCTGCGGGTCGACCACATCGCCGGGCTGTTCCGTCGCTGGTGGGTACCCAAGGGAGGATCATCGAAAGACGGGGTCTACGTCCGCTACAACCACGAAGCCATGGTAGGGGTGTTGGCCCTCGAGGCGTACCGTCACCAGGCCATCGTGATTGGTGAAGACCTGGGCACAGTCGAACCGTGGGTGCGTGAGTACCTGGCTAGGCGAGGCATCTTGGGCACCTCAGTGCTGTGGTTTGAATATGGCTTAGACGGCAAGCCCCTGCCGCCGGAACAGTGGCGTGAATACTGTATGGCCTCCGTCACCACCCATGACCTGCCGCCGTCTGCGGGTTATTTGGCTGGCGACCACATCCGGTTGCGTCACCGTCTCGGCCTGCTCACCGAACCACTGGATGAGGAACTGCGTCACGACGCCGCTGAACAACAGGCCTGGATCCGCTACCTGGCACAACTGGGCCTGCTCGATAATGCCGACGACTACACTGCCGACGCTGTCATCGAGGCGATGCATCGATTCTTGACGTTGACGCCGTCGCGAGTGCTCAACATGACCCTGGTTGACGCGGTCGGTGACCGACTCACCCAGAACCAGCCGGGCACGATTGACGAATACCCAAACTGGAGGGTGCCCCTATCTGACTCGACGGGGACGCCGATCCTGTTAGAGCAAGTCTTCACCCTCGAGCGCCCCCGCCAACTCGCCAGGATTTTTCAGTCCATGGAAGAAAAACTTCGGTAGGGATCTCGGATCGACTGGCCTTGGGTGTCGAGTATCACCGTCGGGATAGCCGGTTCGCCACGCGATAGTCGCCGTGCAGCCGTCGGAAGTTCTGCCAAGGTGTCGACGTGACGCTGCCGCGCAGCGGCGATATCTTCTCGCCCAACGACGACCCCGTCGCGGACGAGTTCAACCAAGAGATTGCGATCATTTCCGTCATTGTCGGGGGCCGATCCGACCCCAATCACTTCGGCTTCTGCTCGTGCGTCTGGGCCGATCCGGCGCAACGCGAACTTGCGCCCGCCCACGGTTGACTTCTTCGAGGATTTCTTCGCCACCGGGATCATCGGGGAGTCAGGTTCGTCACAAGCAGCACGGGCGACCAGCTTGTACACCATCGACGAAGTGGGGGCTCCTGAACCTGTCACCACCGACGTCCCCACCCCATATCCGTCAATAGGCAGCCCACGCAACGCCGCGATCTGCCACTCATCGAGGTCACCTGTAACCACGATCTTGGTGCCGGTTGCCCCGAGATCGTCGAGAAGATCTCTCGCTTCTTGGACGACCAAAGCTAAATCCCCAGAGTCGATCCTGACGGCGCCAAGTTTTCCGTCCGTCATCTCGACGGCTTGACGAATCGCGGCATCAATGTCGTAGGTGTCGACCAGCAAGGTTGTGTCGAAACCGAGAGTGTCTAGCTGAGAGGCGAAGGCATCCCTTTCGGAGTCGTGAACGAGGGTGAAGGAGTGGGCTGCCGTCCCGGAGGTGGGCACACCCCAGTGGTAGCCGGCCAGCAGATTCGATGTCGAGGTGAAACCGGCAATGTAGCAGGCGCGGGCGGCCGCAGCGGCGGAGAGCTCATTGGTCCTCCTCGATCCCATCTCGATGAGGGGGCAGCCGTCGGCGACACTCGACATGCGGGCGGCGGCGGAGGCGACCGCAGAGTCGTAGTTGTAGATCGACAACAGTACCGTCTCTAGGAGGACCGCCTCGGCGAAAGTGGATTCGACGATGAGGAGGGGAGAGCCGGGGAAGTACTTTTCACCCTCGGCGTAGCCCCAGATTGAACCAGAAAAACGGTAGTTGGCTAAGAAGTCGGCGGTGGGATCGTCGATTACTTGTTGGTGGCGAAGCCAGTCGAGGTGTTGTGGCGAAAAATGGAAGGCTTCGATCGCGTCTAACGCCCGGCCCACACCTGCCACGACTCCGTAGCGTCTGCCTGTAGGAAGTCGACGAGTGAATAACTCGAAGACGCTTCGTCGATGAGCAACCCCAGATGATAAGGCAGCACGCACCATCGTCAACTCGTAGTGGTCAGTCATCAAGGCGGTATCGGGCACGAATGTGGACATGGGCTCTCTTTCGTCGATGTGGGCGACGACGCACTTTCATTGGGCGGCATCTAGAAGAATCTCGAATCCATCCTATCCTGGACCGGTCAAGGGCGCCCGTGTCGATTAGACTGACGATATGGTTGCCCGCGCCTCGAGAAGCCGGGCGAAGTCAAAGTCGACGAGAGGAACCAGCATGGAGCAGCCCACCGCGCCCACGGTTAGCTGCCAGACCGAGCATGTTGGCGGAACCCAAATCCAAGAGCGTCCAGATACCGCGAGTCCGATCTTGGACGCGGTGCCGTGGGTGACGATCGTCTGGGACGATCCGGTCAACCTGATGAACTATGTGACTCACGTCTTCATCACCTACTTCCACTATCCGAAGGACAAAGCGGAACAGCTAATGCTCCAAGTCCACAACGAGGGCAAGGCTGTGGTGTCGTCCGGTCGGCGTGAAGCCATGGAAAAAGATGTCAACGCCATGCATGGGTTCGGGCTTTGGGCCACTCTGGGACGGGCGGAATGATGTCTGGATTCTTTCGACGAGACGGCACCATCGTCGCCGATCTCACCCCGCAGGAGATCTCCGTCCTCCTCGACATGATCTACGGCTACGTTTTTCTCCTCGAAAAGGCGATTCCCCACGGTGTCGACGATCCGGCAGAGCGCACCGATGATGACATCCTCGGCCCGCTCTACCTATCGAACATGGACCAACCGTCCTATCCCGGAGCCGATTCCGCCGCCGAGGATTCACCAAACAACGATTTCGATGTCTGGGAAGAACAACTTTGGGGGCTCGCCGATGCCGAGTCGGTCCACGTCCCCGACCTACTTCCCTTCCCGATCAACCGGCTCTTCCCAGCCGCCTACCCTCTAGACGCCGAAGCCACCCGCGAGTTTCGACGCTTGACCATGCCGACGCTATGCACCCAGCGAATCAACTACGCCCAGGTCGTCATTAACGACATCATCGAACGCCAACACTCACTAATCACGATTACCGCAGCCAACGTAGACGCCTGGTTATCCGTTCTCACCGGTGTGCGCTTGGTCACGGCGGGGACTCTTGGTATTGCCGAGCCCGGCGATGAACTGAGCTGGATTCGCGACTATGAAGGCGAACTGGAAGGAGCGTTGGCCCAGAACTATATGTGGCTTGGAGCCGTCGTTGAAGCATTCGTCAATGTCATCGACCAAGATGAATCTGAATAGGGGTACTGTGTTAGTGCTGTGAATCATCCCAATCCCGATTCGCTGAGGCGGGGTGAGCCAGGAGACGGGCAAGGAGGAAAGATGGCTAACGCCGAGGAGGTGGGGCTTCCTATCGGAATCTTCGATTCCGGCTTCGGAGGGCTCACCGTTGCCCGTGCCGTCGTCGATCTGATGCCCAACGAAGACATCATCTACCTTGGCGACACCGCCCGCGCCCCTTATGGTTCGCGCTCCATCAATGAAGTACGCAGCTATTCGCTGCAGTGTCTCGATCGGCTTTATTCCCACGGTGTCAAAGCCTTGTTGATTGCGTGTAATACCGCCTCGGCGGTCGTGCTCAAGGAGGCCCGTCAACGCTACGACATCCCCGTGTTTGAGGTTGTTGCACCTGCCGCTAGACGTGCCCTTCATGCCACGAAGAATCGCCGGATCGGTGTGATCTGTACGCAGGCAACCGCCGCCTCCCATGCCTATGACGACGCTCTCGACGGTGCCCAGGTTGAGGTTCACACCCAGCCATGTCCAACCTTCGTTGAGTTCGTAGAGGCCGGAATCACTTCTGGCCCCACGGTCGAACATGCCGCGTTGACATACTTGATCCCGATCCGCCAAGCCAAGGTAGATACGGTGATTCTGGGATGTACCCACTATCCGTTACTCACCGGGGTGATCTCGCAGATCATGGGGGACGCGGTCACGTTGGTGTCGTCTGCCGATGCGTGCGCTGTGGAGACATATCGGGGCCTGAGGGAGCTGAACCTCCTTCATGATTCACCGCGCCAAGCCCAGCGCATTTTCTACACGACTGGTGACCCGGAACTCTTCGGCGGGTTGGGGCGACGTCTCGTTGGCTCCTTCGTCACCGACGTCCGCAGTGCCCACATCATTCCAGACGGTCCGCGTCAGTAACGGCTCTTCCGTCGCCGGTCGCTATCGAGATTACGGTGATGCCGGTCAGCTCAGATGCGGTGTGCCTGAGGTGGACGAAAAAGTGCCCGGGTTCGACGTACTTGGCATTACCCGATGAATCGGTCCTTCCACGTCTTTGCCTGCTCCATCAGCTTCTTCCCTGGCCCGTTCAAGAACTTCTTTCCGGCGTGTTTCCCCATCGGTGCATAAATCCGCCACGAATCTACGATGGGGCGGAAATGACTGCCGGAGTTATCGTCGAAATATACGGTCTCGATCGGAACTTCGAGGATGTTGATTCCGGCATCAAGAGCTTGCAGAAGCACATTGAACTCGAAATCGAACCGGTCACCCTCAATCGAGACCATCCAGTCTCGTACCCAAGTGTCGAATCCACGCAGACCCGACTGGGTATCGCTGACGTCAATCCCGGTCAGGCGGGCGAAGGCCTTGCGCGTAATCACATTCCCTGCCCAGGATCGCCATGGGGTTGTCTGGTCTGCTTCATCCCGGGGTTCGGCCACTTTGCGAGCACCGATGACGATGGTGCGCGGATGGTGGGTGGCTTCGTGGCCGACCTTGATGATGTCTGTGGGGGAGTGCTGCCCGTCTGCGTCTGCTGTCACGACGATGTCATCGACGCCGACACTCGAAAGCCAGGTGAATGCGCGTTTGAGCGCCGCCCCTTTGCCAAAGTTCGCCGGTTGGGTCAAGATTATGACCCCGCGACTCATCGCTTCGTCAAAAATTGCGCTGAACTGCTGTGATGAGCCATCGTCGATGACGACGATTTGCTGCGGCTTGACGTAGCCGTCTGGAT
>JAEZZG010000002.1 GCA_023442485.1 Actinomycetes bacterium
TCTGTGGCCAGCGAACAATCGTTGCGCCCCCGTACAAAGGCGTGTATCGGGCGATCTCCAGCATCGTCCCAGACAAGGGCATGAACAGGTTAGAGAAGAAGGCAATCACCACGAGTAACCCCGTCGATAGCGACACTGCCGACTCGGAACGGAAGAGGAAGGCTGCGGCGAGCCCATAGAGGGAAAACATCAGAGAACACACCACGGTCAAAATCCCGGTAGTAATCCAGATGGATAGGGAGTCGAACTCGGCTTTGGTCAGGGCCCCGACTGTCATCAGAATCACGGTGGGCAGGATCGTCATGACCAGGGCGACGATAATCTTGCCCATGAGATAGAGCGGATTCGTCAATCGAGTCAGGGCGAGTTGACGCCCCCAGCCGGATTCGTGTTCGATCACCGTCATCCCGGCGATGGAGGCTGCACCGGTGACTGCACCGTAGATCCCCATACTAACCATCGTGTAGGCAGATACGTTGCCGTTGCCGCAACGGAGCAAGGCGGTGTCTTGGAGACCGAAGATCACGAAGAACACGGTGGGGAAGCCGCAAATATAGACCATGGAATCTGCCATGGTCACGGTTCTTTTGAGTTCCCTGAGGCTGTAGCGAAGCCCAATCGATGCTGAACTCATCGCGATTCTCCGTTCTTGGTGAAGTTACTGGTGGGGTTGTTCTGCGTCGTCTCGGACGTCAAGTCAACGAAGGCATCTTCGAGTGAGGCTCGGGTGATCCTGAGATTGGAACCAACCCCTCGGTTGAGGATGTCTTGGGCAAGCTGGTCTGTGGCTGGGGTAGTTGCGCTAAAGACCTGGTCGTGGAGCTCCCACGCATCTGCGGCCCCGTGGTCGCCCGCGATCTGCTGGGCCGTCGCTGAATCGGAGTGCCAGGTGGCGGTGAGTGTCGGAGGATGGATCGAAGACAGTTCACTGACGTTGCCGTCCGCCCTCACCTTCCCCTGTGCTAGCAGTACCACTCGCTGGGCGTAATCTTCGGCCTCGGCAAGGTAGTGGGTGGCGAAGACAACCGTCACCCCTCGCAAGGTCTCGGCGGAAATGATCTCCCAGAAATCCCGGCGCGCAGCGACATCCATCCCGGCGGTAGGTTCGTCAAGAATCAGCAAGTCAGGGTCGGTAAGTAAGGCCAGGGCGAACTTGAGCCG
This sequence comes from Actinomycetes bacterium, assembly GCA_023442485.1. Lineage (GTDB taxonomy): Bacteria > Actinomycetota > Actinomycetes > Propionibacteriales > Propionibacteriaceae > JAEZZG01. Next base: position 1,162 of record JAEZZG010000002.1, read on the forward strand.
TTGCTGTTCACCGCCTGAACACTTCTTGACCTTTCGCTTGACCAGGTCGGTCAAGCCAGTGCGTTCAATCACTTCCTCAGGTCGTCTGGCGTGCTCGTGGCAGTCCGCAATCATTCTCACCGTCTGCTCCACCGTCAATGCCCCCAAGAGCCCACCTGTCTGCAATACCGCGCCGACTCGACCGGAACGGGCCGCTTGTTGTGGGGTAGTTCCCATGACCGACACTGTCCCCGACGCCGGTTGAGCCAGGCCGAGGATCAAGTCAATGAGGGTGGTCTTTCCTGCCCCATTGGGGCCCAAGAGAGCCACGATTTCCCCAGCAGAGACCGACAAGTCAATCCCTCTGAGAGCCTGGACAGAGCCGAAGCGCTGGGTAACTCCTGTTACTGAGATGGTTTCCATAGTTCAAGTTTGCTCACCTGCCAGTCGCGGCGGAACTGGAGAAGATCATCACTTCTTCGTGACATCTGTCACGGACGCCTTGCCCTCGACGCCTCGGCCCGTGTTGGTCCGCTCATCGCCTAGGCGTACCCGCTAAGGTGACGGGGTGAGTCGCTACGAAAAAGACGTTTTGTCCCCGGGGTGGCGCAGATCCCACATCGTTCCAGCCACCGATGTTGCGATGAAACTCGGGATGGTGGTCGAGACGGCATCGGGATTCTGCGGGGCGATTGTCAGGTGGGAGAACGGTCTCGTCGTCCTCGAAGATCGACACCTGAAACAACGATCCTTCCCTGTCGGCGGGGGTTTCTTGATTGACGGCAAGCCTGTGATTTTGCGGATCCCGTCGCGCACCGGGAAAGCGGCGGCGAAGTACACAGCGTCCGGATCGCTGGCGGTTAGCGACCAAAAAGCCAAGGTGGCTTTGCCTAGTCGAATCTATGTTGAGGGTCGCCATGACGCTGAGCTGGTCGAGAAAATATGGGGAGACGATCTGCGTTATGTCGGGGTCGTCGTGGAATATCTCAACGGCATCGATAATCTTGTCGCCATCGTTGACGAGTTCCAGCCCGAGCCAGGCAGGCGCCTGGGCGTCCTCGTAGACCATCTCGTTGCCGGAACGAAGGAGTCACGGATTCGAGACGACGTGATTCGCGGCGGCTACGGCAACTACGTCTTAATCACCGGACACGACTTCATCGATATCTGGCAGGCGATCCTTCCGCAACGCCTAGGGTTGAAGGAGTGGCCCCAGGTGCCGATGGACGTCGATTTCAAGAAGGGAACCTGTCGGGCCCTGGGATGGCCACACCAAGATCAAGCCGATATTGGACGCGCCTGGCAACACATCTTGTCGAAGGCGACGAGTTTTAGAGATCTCGACCGAGGCTTGGTCAAGCAGGTTGAGATGCTGATTGACTTCGTCACTCAAGACCACATCCACTAGGTTCATGCGGACTTGGTCGAGCCCGGTCGGTTAGTGAGGCTAGGGTCGGCCAAGCTGGGAGTAAAATTAGGGGTAGCAGCGCCTAGACTGGAGCCTAGATTTGGTGGGCGTGTGCGTGAAGGGAAGGAGAATCATCGATGGATACCCTCGCTATTCTGGACGTGATCCGCGAGATCTCCGACGCCGTGGTCACTCCTCGATGGCGGACTCTATGGGGTGAGCCGGTATTAGAAAAGACCCCTGGCGACCCGGTGACTATTGCTGATCGGCAGTGTGAGGCGTGCCTGAACGCCGCGCTGAAAGAGATGTACCCTGATGCGCTCATCGTCGGTGAAGAGTCCAGCTTCTTGGGCGATCCGGCAGAGAAATTCCTTGCCAGCGCCGATCATGCCTTCGTTATTGACCCTCTCGACGGGACCAAGGGATTCGTGAGCGGGTCCCATGATTTCGCGGTGATGCTCGCTGAAGTCAAGAAAGGCGAGACTGTCCGGTCTTGGATCTGGCAGCCGATCCATCAGCACGCCTTCGTCGCTGAGCTAGGTGCTGGAGTCTGGCGAGACGGTGAGCGCGTCATTCGCAAAGAATCTGGCCTGCCCCCGCTAGGACGGTCAATGGACAAACTGATCCATCAGGTTGCGTTTGAGGGTATGCGCCCGATCCAATCGACCCGTCACTGTGCTGGGGTTGATTACCCCGATCTGTGTATGGGCGAGATCGATTTTCTGATCTATCGACATTCCTACCCTTGGGATCATCTGCCCGGGGTGTTGATGGTGCGAGAACTCGGCGGTGAAGCCATCGTCAGGGATGGCCGTCGGTGCCGGGCAGGGGTTGCCTCCGACTTACTCGTGGTTGCCCGCGATGAACAGCTATGCGAGCAGGTCCGGCGCGAATGGTTGGAGCAAGAGGCTAATCCGCTTCAGTTGACTTGAGCGATAGACTGTCACTCGGCACTCAAGAGTGCTAAAACCTAGACGGGCTAGGCTGAAACTCCGGCGTGTCAACCCTGAGGTCTAGGCTAGGGCACTTGGCTTCAGATACCGCACTTAGATCACGGAAGGGAGAGGCGATGCTTGACGAGCGCAAACTGAATGTGTTGAAAGCCATCGTCACCGATTTCGTGGCCAGCGAAGAGCCGGTGGGGTCCAAGGCCTTGGTTGAAAAACACAACCTGGCGGTTTCTGCAGCCACGATTCGCAACGACATGGCGGTGCTCGAAGAGGAAGGCTATATCACCCAGCCACACACTTCTGCTGGCAGAATCCCTACTGACAAGGGGTATCGCCTCTTCGTCGACAAGCTTGCCACCATCAAACCGCTCTCGGCTGCGGAGAAGCGGGCCATCGATCGTTTTATGGTAGGTGCGGTTGATTATGACGATGTGCTCTACCGGACAGTGCGGCTATTGGCCGACATCACCCACAACATCGCCATCGTGCAGTACCCGATCACCTCGGCTGCCTCGATCCGCCGCATCGAACTCGTCGCTAGCGGCGCCGACCGGTTCATCATCATCGTCATCAAATCCAACGGTGCCTTGGATCAGCGTTTTGTCTCCCTGCCTGACTATGGCACCGAGGCGCTGGCGGTAATGAATGACCGCATCAACGAGGCCGTCAATGGTCTCGAAATCAGCGAGGCCCTCGGCGTCCTCGACGGTTTCGCTGACTCCGTCGCTCCCGAGTACCGCGAACTGGGATCGGTGGTTGCCCAGACGGTACGCGATGTGATCAACTCCGATCCGACCACCCGGGTAGTGGTCGCGGGACGCTCTCACGTCACCCGCTTCAACTCGCAAATAAGCGGCGGAATCTACCCGATTCTGGACCTGCTGGAGGAGCAGGTGGTGTTGCTGAAACTCCTCTCCGAGGCCGTCAGCGGGGAAGAAGGGGACGTGACGGTGCGCATTGGCCAAGAGAATACCTACGAGCCGCTCCGCTCAACATCGGTGGTGGTTAGTGGTTACTCCAGCTCAGCCGATACCCTATCTGGGTTGGGGATCGTCGGACCTACCCGAATGGATTACCCCTCAGCTATTTCAGCCGTGCGGGCAGTTGCCCGCTACGTCGGACGTTTCTTGTCAGAAGGATGACGCAGTTAACCCATGAGTGCTGACTACTACCAGACCCTCGGTGTGTCTCGCGAAGCCACCCCTGAAGAAATCAAGAAGGCATATCGCCGAATGGCGATGAAGGTGCACCCAGACGTTGCCACCGAGCCAGACGCCGAGGAAAAATTCAAGGCCGTCAACGAGGCCTACGAGGTGCTGTCTGACCCACAGAAGAAGGCCATCTATGACCGTGGCGGCGACCCGCGCGGATCGGCGATGGGCGGAGGCGGCTTTGGTGGATTCTCTTCTGGCTTTGGTGGATTCGATATTTTCAATCTGGTAGACGGATTCTTCGGCGGGGCCGGAGGCGCTGGCTATCACGAACCCCGCAGCCGCACCCAGCGAGGCAAGGATCAGCTAGAGATGGTGACCTTGTCTTTGGCAGAGGCTGCTTTCGGGACTGCCAAACGTCTCGATTTCACCACGATGGTCGTCTGCTCCCACTGTCAAGGCTCTGGGTCGGCCAATGGTGAACAGCCGGTCACCTGCCAAACCTGTCACGGACGCGGCGAGGTCACTGCGGTGCAACGCTCCTTCCTCGGTGATATCCGCACTACTCGCGCCTGTGGGGATTGTCAGGGCTACGGCACGGTCCAGACGAATCCGTGTCAGGAATGTCGCGGTGCTGGCCGGGTTCGGGTCGACCGCTCCATCAACATCACCGTCCCTGCTGGTGTACGCACCGGTCTGCGCCTGCACATGGCTGCACGCGGTGAGGTCGGCCAGTGTGGAGGCCCAGCGGGTGACCTTTACGTCGAGATCAAGGTCGAATCCCACCCCGTCTTCGTTCGCGACGGTGACGATCTGCGAATGACGATTCACGTCCCGATGATCTCGGCAGCCCTCGGTGTTGACGTCCACGTTCCCACTCTCGACGCAGAATCAGACAAGTCCGACCCCAGCAACCATGAGGCCCTGGTCGACATTCCCGCAGGAGCCCAGACCGGCGCCACCGTCGTGGTAGAAGAGATGGGTGTGCCGGTGTTGAACTCCAACCGGCGCGGCGACCTGATCGTCACAATCATCGTCGACACCCCCTCCAAACTCACCGAGGAAGAAGCCGATCTGCTCCGCCACTTCGCTCAACTACGCGGCGAAGACGTCACCGTGGAATCAGCCAAGAAAACCAAGGGTTTCTTCTCCCGGATCCGCGAGGTTTTTGAATGACCTACGCGCTTTTCTTGGTCGCGGACCTCGACGTCACGGCCGGGGACCCGCTAACCCTCACCGGAAAGGAAGCCCACCACGCGGGAGTCGTCAAGCGCGTCGAGCCACGAGAGAGAATCTTTATCTCCGACGGTCGCGGAGCCCGGGTGGTTGCCGAGGTTATCTCAGTGTCGAAGAACGCCGTTGAGACCCGGGTCGTCGACGTGATGGAAACCGAGAATCCACACCCCAGATTCACCCTGATCCAAGGCCTGCCCAAGCGTGAGCGCCACGATCTCACCGTTGAACTGGCCACCGAGCTCGGTTTTCATCGAATCATCGCCTGGCAGGCTGATCGATCCGTCACCCGATGGGTGGGGGAGAAGATCGGCAAGTCGGTAGACAAATGGCAGATGACGGCACGCGAAGCCACGAAACAGTCCAGGCGGGCCATCATCCCCCAGGTGGAGTTTGCTACCACCGATCAACTGGATAGGTTCCTCGACCAAGGGGTGATTGTCGCTGACGAAATGGCGAGTGAATCCATTGCCCAGGTCGGTTTCGACGACGTAGGCGACCAAATCGCCATCGTGATCGGCCCCGAGGGTGGGTTTTCCGAGCGCGAACGCGAACTCTTCGCTAAAAAGGCGTGCCGGTCGGTGCTGATTTCGGACGCGATCTTGCGTACCTCCACCGCTGGTGGGGTGGCGTTAGCCCTCGTCAAACAGCGTCTCGCGGGTCTAGCCAAATAAGGTCGGCATGACTGTGGTGGCTGAGGTGGTCACGTCATCGACAATCGCGGTCAGCCACGCAGTCAGTTCCTGCCCCGTCTCGGCGTCGAGAGACTGAACAGCTTCGATATAGTCTCTGCTTCCCGCCTGCAAAGTCAGCGTTGCGGCTGCGTCTGGAGCAGGGAGGCTGCGTTGTCCCAGGGTGTCGATCAGGGAGTCGATCAACTCGTGGAATTCGGTGCGGGCCTGGTCAGAGGGGTCAACCTTGGCTGCGAGTGCCTTCAACCTCTTCAGCCGCTCGGTGCGAACCTCATCGAGGACGCGCAACGCACCGTCGAATACCAACTCGCCTAGCTCCTCGGCGGCGAAGAAGGGGTAACGGATTTGGCGGTACCAGGCTTCGAGGGCAGCCAGATTCCCCATGAAAACGATGTTGCGGCGAACCAGGTGGGCGAGCCTGGCATAGCGGAAGGGAGTGACCGGCCGAGTTAGGCCAGGATGCGGAGGGGGAAGAACCAGCATGTTGTCGTCGTCGACGTCGCTGCGCAGGATCGACCCGGCGCCGACCGTCGTCCCGAAACCGGTGTAGATCGGACCGACGGCACCACCTTGGCCACCAAGGAAGATCGGCGGCTGATTCAACAGGACGCCACGCGGCACATCACCGAAGAGGGATACCGTCGTCTTGTCTCCGTCGGGGGTGAAGTTGAAATGGATATACGAAGAACCCACCTCGGAGTGGTTCTTGCGTGACGTCCCGCCTGCCATCAGACAGTCACAGAAGTTGATCAGTGAACCCAAGGTGACGAAGGGCATCAAGATGGTTTGTTTGAGACCGACGGTGTGAGCCCCGCCCGCCTCTTCTTCGAGAAGGGTTCCGGGACGAATATGGGCGCCCGAGCCGACGTTTGCCCCTCGCAGGAAAACTGCCCCGTGGAAGAATCCGCCTTTCAACTCCACCTCAGGCCCGAGTTGGCAATCCCTGACGGTAGCCGGGGTCTCTGCCGATAGCTGGCACCCTGCCGAGATCACCGTCGAGGCCCCATACACCCGCGTCCCTGGATGAAGTACCACACCTTCGCTACTGATCTGGTCAACGTTGACCTCGGGGCCAATCTCCACCATGGCCGGGTTCGGTATCGACACGCCCTTGTCAATCAAGGTCGTCACGGATTCGCAACCGGTTAGCTCACTCATCGGCGCTCCTTCCTAGATCGGGTGCGTCTTTTATCCTACGGTCCACGAAGCCACCACAACACCCGGCGCGCCCAGACTCTGTTTTGGGCGTCACCGGCGAACCTGCCACAATGTCAGGCGTGAAGGCTACGAATCCCCCTTTTCATTTCGAGATCACCGCTGACATTCCCGGCCACCTAGGCCGAGCCGGAATCATCCATACTCCGCACGGTGATATCGAGACCCCAGCCTTCGTCGTCGTGGGAACCAAAGCCACAGTCAAGGCGCTGCTGCCTGAAACCGTCGCTAGTGTCGGCGCCCAGGTCGTCCTCGCTAACGCCTATCATCTCTATCTTCAGCCGGGGGCGGACATCGTTGACGAAGCCGGCGGCCTCTCCAAGTTCATGAACTGGCCGGGTCCGACCTTCACCGACTCTGGTGGTTTCCAGGTAATGAGCCTGGGTGCGGGATTCAAGAAGGTCTTGGCTATGGACGCAACCAGGGTCACGAATGATGAGGTAATCGCCCCCGGCAAGGAACGCATGGCCCACGTTGATGAGAACGGGGTCACCTTCAAATCCCACCTGGACGGGTCACGACACACCTTTACCCCTGAGGTGTCGATGAAGGTACAGCATCAGCTCGGGGCCGACATGATCTTCGCTTTCGACGAGTTGACCACCTTGATGAATACCCGCAGATACCAGGAGGAGTCCCTAGAGCGCACCCGGCGCTGGGCGGAGCGGTGTCTCGCGGCGCACGACGAACTGACCAAGGAACGCACTCACCGCCCCTATCAGGCACTGTTTGGGGTGCTTCAAGGGGCCCAATATCGTGACTTGCGCGAGAAGGCAGCCCGAGACCTATCTGCGATGGAGGTCTCCGGACGCCGCTTCGATGGTTTTGGTATCGGAGGGGCGTTGGAAAAAGAAAACCTCGGTGAGATTATCTCGTGGATGACAGCGATCCTTCCGCAGACGAAACCGCGTCATCTGCTTGGGATTTCAGAGCCGGAGGATCTCTTCGTCGCGGTCGAAAACGGGGCTGACACCTTCGACTGTGTCAACCCGTCTCGCGTCGCCCGCAACGCTGCCCTCTACACCGCCGACGGACGCTATAACATCACTACGGCGAAGAACCGACGTGACTTCGGCCCCGTCGAGGAGGGGTGCGACTGTTACACCTGCGCCAACTACAGCCGCGCCTATCTGCATCACCTGTTCAAAGCCCGGGAGATGTTGGGGGCCACCTTGGCGACCATCCACAACGAGCGCTTCACGGTGCGGCTGGTCGACCAGATGCGTCAGGCGATCAAAGACGGCAGTTTCGCCGATTTCAAGATGGAGTATCTCGGACGGTATTTGGCGGGGAAACAGCGTCGTCAGTAATCAGGTTCGAGACGTTTGATCGTCTTGATCACCGAAGTGGTGATCGGCAAAAGTAGCCCCTCAACACCGACCTTGATCAGATAGCCGTAGATGATGTAGTTGGTCATTTCGGGTGCGGTAATCACGCCGCCGAAAGCGATCAGGCAGAAAAGGACGGTGTCAGCGAGTTCGCCGATGACGGTGGATCCCAGCAGTCTCGCCCACAGACCCTTGCCGTTGGTCCAGCGCTTCATCAAGACGACGACCCAGGCGTTGAGTAGCTGCCCGGCGATGTAGCCTGTCAAGGAAGCGATGGTGATTCTGGGGACGAAACCGAGCAGGGTCTGCCATGCGGCGGCGTTGACCGGATCGACTGCAGGTGACATATTGACGATCAGGAAGACTGCCGAGGCAAGGATGGTGCAGGCAAAGCCGAACAGAATCGCTTTGCGGGCATTGGCGAAACCGTAAACCTCGGCGAGGACATCCCCGACGACGTAGGTCAACGGAAACAAGAAGACGCCACCATCAGTAATCACCGGCAGAATCTGGAAGGAGCCGACGCTCCATTCGGGGCCGAAGGGGATGAGTTTGGTCGCGCTGATATTGCTGAGGACCAGCAATACCGAGAAGGCTGCGAAGAAGTAGAGGAAGTATCCGCGCCCGCCCGAGGCGAAGCGCGAACCTTCGTCAGGGACTAAATCACCTTCATCAAGAAGGCCAACACCCCTTGTCAAGGCGGTATTCCTGGGCTGGGTGGCGTTGAGGTCTGCGTCCTCAACCGCCCCTGTTTCACTGTCGCGGTCTCCATTAACTCTGGTGAGAATCACGGCATGACTATATCCCATGCCCCAGGGCTGATCTAGTACCAACTAACACACCTCAGGCGCTATAACCTGTGCTGGATTGGTGAATATGGCAGAATCAAGACATGGATATCGAGTTCGACAACATGGTGGAGCCAGGCGATTTCTCTGGGCAACTCCAAGAGTCAGACACGTTGATCAACCGCGGTGTTCGTGACGTCCTCGACGAAGGGTACACCACTCCCGATAAATGGTCACCAGGTCAAGGATTCGGAAATACCGCAGCTGAGATGCGTTCAGGTGAGACGATCGAGATGCGAATCCGTCAAGAAGAACCCGACACCGAGATCCCCGATCCGGATGCCGAATGGAATGTTGACGGGGACGAACGCCAGGTGGGTGCTAAACGAGCCGGTCGCCTGGTCGCTCCCGACGCCGGTTCAGGGAAGGATGAAGAATCCACCGCGATCGCTCACGATGTCGGTATTGACGGGGGAGCGGCTAGTGCTGAAGAGGCGGCTGTCCATGTGATGACTGTTGCCGAGGACTCCAACCTGGCCCCCGATATCGTCCCTCCTGAACTTGATCAGGAAGAGCGCATCACTCGCCCCGCCCATGAGGAAACCAGGTGAAAGACCCCGCCGAAGTGATCAACAATTTTGTGTTCCCGGACGCAATCCAAGTCCGCGACGGGGCCAGCTTGCAGCCTCAGCGCGGCCTCTATCCACCCATCGAGCCTTATCAAACCGGTTTCATCGAGGTTGGTGACGGGCAGTCGATCTATGTCGAGCAGTGCGGAAACCCTGAGGGTAAACCCGCTGTTTTCATCCACGGTGGCCCAGGTGGGGGCGGCGGTACTGACCGGCGTCGCTTCTTCGATCCTGACCGGTACCGGATCATCTGTTTTGATCAGCGCGGCTGCGGATCGTCCGTCCCGTCCGTGGCAGTGCCGGAACCAGATATGTCGGTCAACACCACCTGGCATCTCGTCGAAGACCTCCACACTATTGGTCAAGAACTCGGTATCGAATCGTGGCTGGTTTTCGGGGGGTCATGGGGGTCGACTCTGGCACTGGCTTACGCCACCCGCTACCCGGATGAGGTATCCGAGCTTGTTTTGCGCGGCATTTTCACGCTGAGACGCACCGAGCTTGACTGGTACTACAACGACGGTGCCTCACACGTCTACCCGGAGTGGTGGGAAGTCTTTTGTGCCCCGCTGAAAGCGGTCGGTCATGACTTCTCCAAGGACAACATCACCGCCTACAACACCTTGCTGTTTGACCCCGATCCCAAGGTTCACGTCCCGGCCGCTCAGGCCTGGTCGATGTGGGAGGCGGCGACGAGTTACCTGTTCTATAACCCGTCAGCAGTCGAGGAATATCTCAACAACCCTCAAGCTGCGGTGAAGTTTGCCCGGATCGAGAATCACTACTTCTGCAACGGGGGCTGGATGGAAGACGGGCAGCTTCTGAACCAGGTCGAGGCGATCCGTCACATCCCGACCGTCATCGTCCAAGGCCGTTACGACATGTGTTGCCCAGCAGACACCGCCTATCAACTGCACAAGGCGATGCCCGAAGCCGAGTTCCATCTGGTTCTTGGGGGTCATTCGGCCTTTGAACCGATGATCACCGACAAACTCGTCGAGGCCACCGATCGCTTCGCATCCGGGCACGGTGTAGGCGACAAGGCTGGTGGTCGACTCCATGTTTAGCCGGACGATTGAGGTTCCAGCCTCCATCAATATGGTCCGCATCGTGGGCCCGGCGGACGAGAACCTCAAACAGCTCGAGGATCACCTCGCCGCAGAGATTCTGGTGCGCGGCAACACCATCACCGTCTCGGGCCCCGAAGATGACGTTCACTTAGCCCTCGATGTGTTTGCCGAACTCATCACCATCGTCAGGACCGGGCAAGGGGTAAGCCCAGACTCCATCGAGCGAATCATCGCGATGACTGAAGAAGACGCCCATCCTGGCGAGGTACTCACGCACGCGATTCTGTCTCGTCGCGGGAAGACGATTCGTCCGAAGACCCTCAATCAAAAGACCTACGTTGACGCCATCGATGCCAACACGGTTGTATTCGGGATTGGCCCGGCAGGAACCGGTAAGACATATTTGGCCGTCGCCAAAGCCGTCCAAGCCCTGCAGAATAAGGAAGTCAGTCGGATCATCTTGACCCGGCCAGCCATCGAAGCCGGGGAGAAGCTGGGCTTCCTGCCTGGCACCCTTACCGACAAGATTGACCCCTACTTGCGGCCGCTCTACGACGCTCTGCGCGACATGATCGATGCCGATTCAGTCCCGAAACTACTCAACTCGGGGACCATCGAGGTGGCCCCGCTGGCCTACATGCGCGGCCGCACCCTCAACGACGCATTCATCATCCTTGACGAGGCCCAAAATACCTCTCTCGAACAAATGAAGATGTTCTTGACGCGTTTGGGTTTCGGCTCAAAGATGGTGATCACTGGAGACGTCACCCAGATCGATCTCCCCACCGGGCAGACGAGCGGCTTGAAGGCGGTCGAGTCGATTCTCAGTGGGCTCAAAGACATCCAGTTCTGTCACATGAGAAGCCACGACGTCGTCCGGCACCGGTTGGTAGGGAAGATCGTCCAGGCCTGGGAGAGTTTCGACCACTCACCTCATCGAAAGACACGAAGAAAGCTCAACAAATGATCGACATTAATAATGAATCTGGGGTCGCAGTCGACGAACGCTCCCTGCTGTCACTAGCTAGGTTCGCCCTGGAGCGGCTGCGAATTCATCCCCAGGCGGAGCTGTCGATCGTCCTGGTCGATGAAGAAACCATGACGAACTACCACGAGAAATACATGGATCTCGAAGGCCCTACGGACGTGATGAGTTTCCCCATGGACGAGATGCGCGAGCCGAAGGAGGGTGAAGAGCCGCCGGAGGGGGTGCTCGGCGACATCGTGATCTGTCCGCAGTTCACAGCCCGGCAAGCTGCCGAGAATGGCCGCTCACCCAGCGAAGAGAACGAGTATCTGTTGATTCACGGATTGTTGCATCTGCTCGGCTATGACCATGCCGAGCCAGACGAAAAGGCGGTCATGTTTGGTCTCAACGACCGAATCATCGCTGACTGGGCATTGGCTAAGGAGTCGGAATAACAGGTGAGTAACACCAGCATTGTTTTCATCGTCCTGGTCGTCCTCTTCACCCTATTGGTGGCATTCCTGGTTGCCGGGCAGACGGCGATTCAGCACACCAGCAGGTCTCGCGCTGAGGGTTTGGTTGCCCAGAATCGTCGCGGAGCTAAGCGGTTGCTGGCGATCACCGCCGATCCGTCCCCCTATATCAACTCGGTAATCTTCGTTGCGACCTTGTTGCAGGTGGCTGCGATCGCGATGTTTGCCTCCCTGGTTTTCGGTGCCATCGACGTGTTCTGGAAGGAATTCTCGATCACCATCTCGGTGACCTTCGTCGTCTCTTACCTGTTGTGGGCCGTCATCCCGATGACCCTAGGCAAACAGAACTCCACCCGGATCGCCTTGTTGATGTCTGGGCCTGTCTCTTTCATCGACGCACTCCTTGGTCCACTACCGGAACTCGTCACCGCTCTAGGAAATGCGTTGACCCCGGGCAAGGGGTATTTGAACGGCCCCTTCGCCTCTGAAGCCGAGCTGCGAGACCTGGTTGACATGGCCGAGCAATCTGAGGTGATCGAGGCCGGCGAACGCGAGATGATTCACTCGGTTTTTGAACTCTCCGACACCTACTGCAAAGAGGTGATGGTGCCGCGCACCGACATGGTGTACATCCAGTCGGATAAAAACCTGCGCCAGGCGCTGTCGTTGGCTCTGCGCTCTGGCTTTAGCCGAATCCCCGTGGTAGGAGAGTCGCTCGACGACGTCGTGGGTATTCTCTACGTCAAGGACGTGATGCGCCGCATCTTCGATAACCCCGACGCCGAGAAGAACGAGACGGTCTCGTCGAGGATGCGTCCTGCCTCTTTCTGCCCCGACTCCAAACCCATCGACGATCTACTGCGCGAGATGCAAAAGAACCGCACTCACATCATGGTGGTTGTGGACGAATTCGGCGGTACTGCAGGCCTGGTGACGATCGAAGACATCCTCGAAGAAATCGTCGGGGAGATCGTTGATGAATATGACGCCGAGCCGACCTTGGCTGAGCAGATTTCCGACGACATCTACCGGATTTCGGCGCGGATGCCCATCGATGAGGTGGGTAAACTCTATGGGCTCGAAGTCGATGACGATGACGTCGAGACTGTCGGCGGCCTGATGGCCAAACTACTCAACATCGTCCCCATCGTCGGGTCGGTGATCGAATGGAACGGTTTGCGGATCCTGGCTGAGCGCAGCACCGGGCGGCGCAACGTGATCGACACCTGTATCGTTTCCAGGGTTGATCCCAATAATGAGGAAGGAACCGTGGTATGAGCGAGTCGAAAACCCCTCACGGCCTAGGACGCGGTCCCAGATCGCAGAATGTTTCCCCTCGTCAGTCGGTGAAGGAACCGGTCACTCCACAAGCCGGACACAAGTCAGGTTTCGTCTGTTTGGTGGGGCGTCCCAACGCCGGGAAATCGACGTTGACCAACGCCTTGGTCGGCCAGAAAATCGCGATCACCTCGTCGAAGCCAGAAACGACCAGACACTCGGTGCGAGGTGTAATCACCCGCCCGGACGCTCAAATCGTCCTGATCGACACCCCGGGTCTGCACCGCCCCCGAACCTTGCTGGGGCAACGTCTCAATGACGTGGTGCGTACCACCTGGTCCGAGGTTGACGTCATCGGCGTGTGTTTGCCGTGTAACCAGAAGATCGGCCCTGGCGACCGCTACCTCGTCGGTGAGGTTGCAAAACTGTTCCATCGGCCAGTGGTGATTGCGTTACTGACCAAGACGGATCTGGTGTCTAACGATCAGGTTCGCAAGCACATCGATAGCGTGGTGGCGATGCAGGCTGAGGTGGGCCTGGAATTCGACGCATTCATTCCTTGTTCTGCTGTGACCGGCTCCCAACTCGATGAGGTGGTCGAAGAAATAATCAAGGCTTTGCCTCAGGGCCCGCAATACTATCCCGACGGAGAAATCACCGACGAACCAGACGAGACCTTGATCAAGGAACTGATTCGCGAAGCTGCCTTGGAAGATCTTCGCGATGAACTCCCACATTCCTTGGCTGTCGAGATTGACGAGATGAGGATGCGCGAGGGACGCCGCCCTGGCGCAGAGTTGATGGATCTGTTCGTTTCCCTCGTCGTGGAACGAGACTCCCAAAAGGCGATTGTGATTGGGAAGAAAGGTCAGCGAGTCAAGCGGATCGGCACTGAGGCTCGGATTCACATTCAGGCCTTACTCGGGGTGAAGGTCCATCTCGATCTGAAAGTCAAAGTACTCAAGGATTGGCAGTCCGACACGAAGCTGCTCAACCGTTTGGGGTTCTAGCCACATAGCTGTAGCCACGCCTCGGGTATTTCATCTAGTGGGACCACATTGGCATTGTCTCGATCCGGGTTAGATTAACGCCGTGGCTATGAATTCGTTTGCTCCCGCAGTCACGGGTGGTTTTCTCGTCCTTCTTCGCCGCAACAAGTCTCGTTGATTGCTCGGGCGGCCTTGTTGCGGAGTTTTCTTACGCCTAGCTCATCGTTGCGTAAAAGCTATCCATTTCGCCGTCATCAGCGGCGCTCGATTTTGGCTCTTTCCGGAGGACTACCATGAACACCAGCCACTTCTCGCCGAAGCCTCAACCCAAGCCGATACAGACTGCGTCACCGATGCCCTTCCAGCGGTACCGTCACTTCCAACCCACCATTGAACTTCCCGACCGCACCTGGCCGTCGGCCACCATCTCCAAGGCCCCGCGCTGGCTGTCTACTGATCTTCGTGACGGCAACCAGGCCCTAATTGACCCGATGCCCCCGGCAAAGAAACGTAAATTGTTCGACCTGTTGGTCAAGATGGGATATAAGGAGATCGAGATCGGCTTCCCTTCGGCCTCACAGACCGACTACGACTTCGTCCGTGAGCTGATTTCCTCTGGGGATATTCCTGACGACGTCACCATCTCCGTCTTGACCCAGGCCCGCGAGGACCTGATTGAGCGCACCGCGCAGTCCCTGGTCGGGGCGAAGCGGGCCACCATCCACATGTACAACGCGATTGCGCCGCTATTTAGACGGGTCGTCTTCGCCAATATGAGCGAGGACGAGTGTATTCAGTTGGCGGTTCGCGGGACCGAACATGTGATGAAGTACGCCGACCGGTACCTCTCAGACGTGGAGTTCGGCTATGAGTTCTCCCCGGAGATTTTCTCCCAGGCCCGCACCCAGTTCGCCGTCGAGATTTGTAACTGTGTGATGGAGGTGTGGCAGCCCGATGCCGAGCGGGAAATCATCTTGAATCTGCCTGCCACAGTCGAGGCGTCAACCCCCAATATCTACGCCGACCAGATCGAGTACTTCTGCCGGCATATCAACAATCGCGAATTCGTCGCGGTCTCCCTGCATTGCCACAACGACCGAGGAACGGCGGTGGCAGCTACCGAGTTCGGGCTGATGGCCGGAGCCGACCGGGTCGAGGGATGCATCCTTGGCAATGGTGAACGCACCGGCAATGTTGATCTAGTCACTTTGGGCATGAATCTCTACAGCCAAGGTATCGACCCGCAGATCGATTTTTCCGACATCGACGAGATCGGCCGCATCGTCGAATACTGCACCGGGCTGCCGATTCATCCGCGAACCCCCTATTCCGGCGATCTGGTCTACACCGCTTTCTCGGGTTCACACCAGGACGCAATCAAGAAGGGCCTGGAAGACCTTCAATTCAAAGCTGAGGCCACCGGCAAGACCTTGCATACCGTGGATTGGGAGGCCCCGTATCTGCCGATCGACCCGGACGATGTATCCCGCTCCTACGAGGCTGTGATTAGGGTCAATAGCCAGTCAGGTAAGGGCGGCATGGCCTACCTGATGAAACACGACTACAACCTGGATCTGCCGCGTCGTCTGCAGATGGAATTCGCCAAGGTGGTCCAGCGAGCAACTGACGGCCAAGGTGGTGGTGAGATCTCATCCCAGAGGCTGTGGGAGCTTTTCGACCAGGAGTATCTGGCGAAGACACAGCCGTTAGCGATCTCAGGTGTGCGGAAGTCGTCGGTGGACGAAGATACCTACACCATGCAAGTCAACGTCACCTACCGCAACGAAAATGCAACCATTTCGGGACAGGGGAATGGCCCAGTGTCGGCCTTTCTGGCTGCCTTGAGTCAACTCGGGATCACCGCCCGCGTGCTCGACTATTCCGAACACGCGATGACCTCAGGGACTGATGCTAAGGCTGCCGCCTATGTCGAGTGTGAGGTTGATGTGGAAGGAACCTGCCAGATCGTGTGGGGAGTGGGCATTGATGACGACATCACCAAGGCCTCTCTGCGCGGAATCGTCTCAGCAATTAACCGGATCTAACCCAGGGCTCATCTGAGCCGGCGCTTGGGTGGACACGATGAACCGGACGGGCAGAATCTGTGCCTCATCTTGGATTCTCTTGTCCATCACTTTCATCCTTGGTGGTGAACACCACACCAATCGAGGTGAAAATGTCTGATTGGGGTGCTGATTACGTCTTCGACTTACGCAAGTTTGGACTAAATCCTATGATGGGAGCAGCCGTGGCGCTCTCAATCGGGTCCGTTGTCGAGGCCGGAAAGTAGTGCGTTGCTCGGTTCATAGCTCGATGGCGAGCTCAATCTCGCGTCATGATCAGCGAAGATCGGCGGGATGCACTAGGAAAGGAATAAGAGATGAACGGTCCTTATGTTCTTGGTATTGATCTGGGTACGGGAGGCTGTCGAGTCGGCATCTTCGATCTCACCGGTGAACCCGTGAACTTCTGTGACACCCCTGTCAAGACCACTTATCCTCACCCGGGATGGGCGGAGCAAGATCCACGCGAGTGGTGGTCGGCTTTGGTGACGTCAACACGCAAGGTGGTGCGTGAATCCGGGGTCGGCGCAGACGAGATCATCGGTATCGGCTATGACGCTACCTCGGCAACTCCGGTCGCCCTTGACGCCGACGGTGAGCCCTTGCGTCAGGCAATCTTGTGGATGGATGTCCGCTCGGTTGAGCAGGCCCGCCGCGCCGATGCATCCAGCCACGAGGCCCGTCGTTATAACGGCTACGGAGCCGCCTCGGCTGAATGGTTCCCCTTCAAGGTTGCCTGGCTGCGCGAAAACGAGCCCGAGATTTTCGCCAAGACTGCCATGTTGCTCGACTGCCCCGACTGGATCGGTTACAAGCTCACAGGTATCGCCAAGATGAATCTGTGCTCGGCGTCAATGAAGGGCTACCACGACAATGACCTCAATGGGCTCCCTCATGATTTCTACGAAGAAGTGGGTGCTGGAGACGCCATCGCCAAGATGCCTTCCGACTTCGTCCCGATGGGCGATTATCTGGGCCCCCTCGATCCTAAGGTTGCCGAAATCCTCGGCCTCAAAGCTGGCACTCCTGTTGGAGTCGGCGGGATTGATGCCGAAGCCGGCATGATCGGGATGAATGTTCTTCAGCCTGGCAAGGCCGCCTTGATCACCGGCACATCCGACTGTCTACTCGCGCAATGTGCAGAACCCGTCTTCATCAAGGGCATGTTCGGCGCCTACACCGACTCTGTCGTCCAAGGTCAATACACCATCGAAGCCTCACAGCCATCTACCGGTTCTGCGATGCGCTGGTTCCGCGACAACTTCGCCCAAGACCTGGCAGCGAAGTCCGCCGAAACCGGCAAGAGCATTTTTGACCTGCTCAATGACGAATCGCGTCACGTCCCGATCGGTTCCGACGGCGTCTTAGTCAACGAATACTTCCAAGGCAATCGGTGCCCCTACACCGACTCCACCGCCAGAGCAACCTTCACCGGATTGTCCCTCAGCCACACCCGTGCCCACCTCTACCGGGCCAACCAGGAGGCGGCCTGCTACGGGTTGGAGCACAATCTCAGAATCCTCAAAGACAACGGGTTCAGCCTCGATCGGATCTTCGCCTGCGGCGGATCTGTTTCCTCAAAGGAATGGATGCAGATGCACGCCGACGTCACCGGGATCCCGATCACCATCACCAAGGTCCAAGACGGTCCCACTCTCGGCTCGGCCATGATCGGTGCGGTAGCGGCGAAGTACTTCGAAACTTTGCAAGACGCAGCCAACGTGATGGTTCACGAATCGCACACCTTTGAGCCCAACCAGGATGCCTACGATGAATACCGGTTCTATGTAGACCAGTACATCGACCTGTATCCGGCGGTTCGCCCGATCCAGCAGAAGCTCACGGCTCGTCGCGAAGCCAAGTAAGACAGCTACATCGATTAGGAAAGGAAGATCATGGATCCTAGGATCAACCAGGCATTGACGAAAACCACCGACACGAAGGCCGTCGAGGTGTCTCGCGGTGCCTGCGCCAAGGTTGGGCAGATGGTCAAGGCTCACCTGGGAGAGACCAAGCCCGTCCTCTTGATCGGAGACGAGCGCACCTGGCAAGCCGCCGGTGAAGCCGTGAAAGCCTCACTCGAAACCGCTGGATTGACGCTGGTTGAGCCATTGATCTTCCCTGGAACACCCACCCTCTACGCTAAGTATTCCAATGTGGAGCGGATTCGCGAAGCGATCAGCACGTTAGACGCCACCGCAGTGGCGATCGGCTCCGGCACGCTCAATGACCTAGTCAAGCGTGCCGTGGGCGAGCTCGAGGTCGGTTACGCAGTGGTTGGTACCGCTGCTTCGATGGACGGATACACGGGATTTGGTGCTTCAATCTCGGTTGATCACGTCAAGGTGACGATGCCGTGCCCGGCCCCCACCGTCATCGTCATCGACCTCGATGTTGCTGCGGCGGCCCCGCCGAATATGGTCGCGTCGGGGTTCGGGGATTTGATCGCCAAGATTCCCGCCGGTGCTGACTGGATTCTCGCTGACCTGGTCGGTGTGGAGCCGATCAACCCTGAGGTTTGGTCCCTGGTTCAAGGTGGGGTGCGCGATGCGCTGTCCCGTCCAGCCGATCTCGCCGCAGGCAAGGTCGATGCCTATGAGGGGCTGGTTACCGGCTTGGTCATGTCGGGCTTGGCAATGCAGGTCTACAACGGGACCCGCCCTGCCTCTGGTGTCGAACACTACTTCTCCCACACCTGGGAGATGGAGGGGCTAGGCGCCGAACTCAACCCGCCACTGTCTCACGGCTTCAAGGTCGGGGTCGGGACGTTGTCTGTTGCGGCATTCTACGAAATCTTCCTCTCCCGTGATTTCACCGCCCTCGACATTGACCAGGTGGTCGCCAACCATCCCACCTGGGATGAGATGGAAGCCAAGGTCAAGGCGGCATTCTCCGATCCTGCCCTGAAAGAGAAGGCCGTCGGTGAATCAAAGGCAAAGTACGTCAGTGGGGAAGAACTGCGTCGTCATCTCGAAATCGTTCAAAGCAACTGGCATACGCTCGTCCCCAAACTGCGTGACCAGTTGATGACCGCCAAGGAGATCAAGGGCCTCCTTGACGCAGTCGGCGCCCCGTCGACACCGGAACAGATCGGCTTGACCCGCAAGCGGCTCAAGGACACCTACCCGCAGGCGAGAATGTTCCGGTCACGCTTCACCGTCTTCGATGTCGCCCTCGAGGCTGGATGGTTCGACGAGATCGTCGAGGAAATCTTTGCCCCGGGTGGTTTCTGGGCGGAGTAGGCCAGGCGGGCTGAGGCTCACCCTAGGCGCTACCGAATCTGCGATCTCGACGGGCGAAGGTCTCAATCGCTGACCACAGGTCCCGTCGATCGCAGTCCGGCCAGAGCTTGTCGAGGAAGACGAACTCGGCGTAGGCGGATTGCCACAGCAAGAAATTCGATGTGCGCATCTCCCCGGAGGTGCGCACAAAGAGGTCCACGTCGGGGACGTTGGGGCAGTAGAGGCTTTGAGAGATGGTCTTCTCCGAAATGGCTTTCGGGCTGATCTTGCCTTCGGCTGCCCGCTCGGCGATAGAGCGCACAGCGTCCACTAGCTCCATCCGGCCACCGTAGTTGACGCAGAATTGCATCACGAGTTTGGTGTTGTCTTTGGTCAGCTCCTGTGCCGCCTGCAGTTCCTTGATCACCGAGGCCCACAGCTTAGGCTTCCGGCCGGCCCACACCACCCGCACGCCGAGCCGGTTGAGCTGATCGGAGCGACGGCGGATGACGTCGCGGTTGAAACCCATCAACCAGCGCACCTCGTCAGGGGAGCGCTTCCAGTTTTCGGTCGAAAAGGCGTAGGCAGACAGATAGGGAATACCGATCTCCAAGGCCCCTTCGATGATGTCGAAGAGGACCGCCTCACCTCTGGCGTGACCATCGGTGCGTTTGAGCCCACGCTGTTTGGCCCAGCGCCCATTCCCGTCCATGACGACGGCAACGTGACGCGGCAAAAGCTGTGCAGGAATCTCAGGAGGCTGGGCACCAGATGGGTGCGGGGTCGGCAGATCAATCGAGGCTGGCACAACGAAGAGTCTAGCGAATCACCATCGTCTTGCCGGGAATGTTGATCGTTGAGGCACAATAGCCCTATGCCGTCTTATCGTGATGAAGCCGTGGTGCTGCGCACCTATAAGCTCGGTGAGGCGGATCGCATTATCATCTTGCTGACTCTCGAACACGGCAAGGTGCGAGCCGTCGCCAAAGGTGTGCGGAGAACCTCATCGAAGTTTGGAGCTAGGCTAGAGCCCCTTTCTCACGTTGATGTTCAACTGCTCGACGGAAAGAGCCTTGAGACGATCACCCAGGCTGTCACCATCAACGCGTTCGGGGCATCGTTGGTCACCGATTACCCGGCATATACGGCCGCTCAAATCATGGCCGAGACGGTGGATAAGATCATCCAGGCCGATCATGAACCTGCAGTTGGGCAGTACCGGTTATTGGTTGGTGCCTTGACGGTGTTGACCTCTCAGACCTGGGACGGGCCACGTCCGGCGTCAATGATCGTTGATTCCTTCTTGTTGCGTTCGCTAGCTCTGGCAGGATACGCACCTCGAATGCTTCAGTGCGTCTTTTGCGGTCAGGAAGAGGAATTGAGGTGGTTCTCGATTTCGGATGGCGGCATGTGCTGCTTAGCATGTCGGCCTCAAGGAGCGATCGCGATCCCGCAGGATCAGTGGAGGTACCTGATCGCCTTGGGTCGAGGGGATTGGCCCAATACCCGCACCGTGGGTGACTACATCGAACAACGCAGTGCCAATCTCATCGCCGAGTACACCACCTGGCACCTCGATCATCACCTGAGATCATTGTCGATTGCGGACCGGCGCACATCGTCAAATACCCCGATCGTCCCGTCAAGATTCTAGGTGCTAGGCACATTCAGGGGCGGACAAATCCAGGTTGCCGGGTTGTGTATGCGCTAGGGTTTCGGCTTCTCTCGGCTCAGTTATCGGAATCAGCGCGCTGCTTAGAGTTTGGCAGGTCGGCCGCTGAGACCTGATGTTTCTGGCTACAGGCGTCACACAATCCGGTGAGTTCGACGTCGTGGAGAATCTCGGTGAATCCGTGGCTATGACCTACGGCGTTGGCCCAGCTCTCGATGATTTGTGCGCTGATCTCCACGGTGGCCCCACACTCGCGACAAATCAGGTGGTGGTGGTGTCGAGCTGAGCACTTCCGGTAGACGACATCGCCTTCAGCCCGGCGAATGGAGTCTGCTTCGCCGGTATCTACCATCATCTGTAGCCCACGATAGACAGTGGCCAAACCGACATTGTGACCACGTCTGCGCAGGATGTCGTGGATCTCTTGCGCAGAGAGGAAAACGGGAAACTCGTTGAGAATCTCATTAATCAATACCCGCTGCTTGGTATTTCTCGATCGGTAAACCACTGCTGCCATGTCTAAGGTGCCTCGCTTGATTCATGCAAAAAGTTGAATGTTTTTGTTGTCGTAGTCAAATCCCCTCGATTCGGACTTGCGCTTGGACTGAGTCTAGTGCCTGTGGGAACTGAATCTAGTGTTTATGGAAATGGTCTTCATGGCGATGGTAGTAGCTACCGTCATGGACATAGTCGACATGGTCATCGTGCAGCATGGCCCTAGCCTCATCCAAAGGAACTTCCGCGGGGGCAATCGGTTCCGGATGGGCGGTGCTTTTGAGCGGGTCGTCTTTCGCGGAGGCGGCGCGGAGACGATGTCGTTCCAGGATGGCCGACAGTGGCAAGGAGACGACGAATACAGCAATCGCGGTCACCACAATGGTTGCCCCAGACGGGGTAGCGGAGAATCCAGAGATAATGGTGCCGCCCACAGACACCAGAACTCCGATGACGGTGGCTCCAAGAATGGTGCCTTTGAACGAGGCGAATAGATTCTGTGAGGTCGCTACCGGGACCACCATCAGGGCAGACACCAGCAGCAATCCAACCGTGCGCATCGAGATGGTGACGGTGATCGCAGCCATGGTGACGATCAGCAGGTTGAGCAGGCGCACCTTCAACCCTTGGGTGATGGCGAAGTCCTCGTCGGCACACACGGCGAAAAGCTGAGGCATCAACCCAATGGTGGGGATCAACAAGATCGCGGCCAAGATAGATACCACGATCAGATCTTCGCGAGATACCGTCGTCAAGGACCCGAAGAGATATTGCTGTAAGGTCGACGATCCTTGACCTGCGATCCCAGCCATCAAGACGCCTGCCGCCAAGCCGCCATAGAAGAGGATGGCTAAGCCAATGTCGCCTGAGGCCTTACCGGATTGGCGCAGCAATTCAATGCCGATGGCTCCGATGACGCAAACAACGGTGGCATAGGGCAGGGGAGCCGAACCAGTCATGATTGCCAGCCCCACACCGGCGATCGCTACGTGGCCGAGACCGTCACCGAGAAGGGAGAGTCGGCGCTGAACAATATAAGTGCCTACAGTGGGGGCGAGAAGTCCGGAGAGAAAAGCAGCGATGAGCGCTCTAATCATGAAGGGATAAGTGAATAGTTCCATCGCTGACTCTCAAGCATCCATCCACCAGGATTCGTAGCCTGGTTTCGCATCGATATGGTGGTGTTTGTTTACGGGGGAATCGACGAGAGCCCCAGAGTAGATAACTTTGCCAGTCTGCAAGACTACGGATCGGTCAATCAGGGGAGCCAACAGCGACAATTCGTGAAGGATTACCAAGATTGAGGTTCCAGCGTCTTTCAGATCGCCCAATAGCTGGGCCAGTTCGGTCTGAGTGTCGAGATCGACTCCCGCTAGTGGTTCGTCAAGGATCAATAACTCCGGGTTACCAGCTAAACCGCGGGCAATCAATGCTCGCTGTTGTTGGCCACCTGAGAGATGACGGAGCTGGGAATGCTGACGATTCATCAAGTGAACTGTCTCGATCGCTTCGTCGATTGCTCTCCTATCCGCTGAGGAGAGTGGCCTAAAGAGTTTGCGATGGGAGAGTCTGCCGGAGGTAACCAGTTCGCGTACGGTCACGTTATTCATCTGTAGGGCGGAATGCTGAGGAACATAGCCGATCTGAGTCCATCCACGGAACTGATTCCGTGGCCGCCCCAGCAAACTCACCGTGCCCGACTTGATCGGGACGAGCCCGAGTATCGATCGCACCAGGGTGGATTTTCCGGCTCCGTTACTGCCCAGCAACGCAACCATTTCGCCTTGACGAACATGCATGGTGACCTCATCAAGGACAAGATTTTCGCCGAGAGTGACACAAAGATTCTCGACGTCGATGACGTGAGGCATCTCGTTGGCAGACATCAACGGCACCCGTTCGCCTTACGGAGGGCTTCGAGATTAGCGAGCTGAATCTCGAGGTAATCCTTCCCCCTTGATTGGTCGGTGATTCCGGCTGCCGGATCTAAGACGTCGGTAGCCAAATGCAAGTCATTGGCGATCGTTAGGGATAGTGCCGGAGATACCAAGGTCTCGTAGAAGATGGTGGTGATCTTGTACTTCTTCGTCATCTCTGCAATCTCGGCGATCCGCGCGGGGGACGGTTCTTGATCTGGAACCAGGCCTGCGATCGGGATCTGAACCAGGTTATAGTCGCGAGCTAGATAGCCGAAGGCGGTGTGTGAAGGGATGAATTCGCGTCGCTGGCACTGGGCAAGTCCCGAGGCGAATTTCTGGTCAAGATCAGACATGGTCTTGACGAAGGCTTCAGTGTTTGACCGGTACTGATCTGCGTGATCTGGGTCGATCTCGATGAGACGTTCGGAGACCGCCTTGCCCATCTGAATCATATTCTTCGGAGATAACCAGGTGTGGGTATCGAAGTCATAGTCATTCTTCTTCCCAGAGAAGGAACCGCCGCTATTGTCAGACTGGTAGGGGATTAGTTCGACGGTTGTCCCAACATCGAGGGAGTTGTCCTTCCCTGACTGTCTAATGGCCTCATCGGTTGACGCCTGGAAAGCCTGCTGATAAATCACCAGGTCAGCGGCGTTGACATCTGCTGTTTGCTGTGGAGACAGCTCATACCCGTGAGCGGAGGCACCGGCGGGGGTTAGCGTCTCAATCGTTGCCAGATCGCCGGCGATATTCTCCGCCAGATATTGAAATGGGTAGATTTCGGCAACGATTTTAAGCTTGCCAGCGTCGTCATCCTTGGTAGAGGAGCATCCGACAAGAAGTGAAGCCACGATACTGATGATGGCCACGACGCTCAAACGCCGCCACCGTGGCGCTCGACGAGAATCAGACGGAAACATGAGAATCATTATCGTCTAGGCGGTGTGAGTTCACAAGCGTCGATGAGGAGCCGTGAGCGATCTCAATGCTGTCGGCTGGCGTGGCCGCCAGTTATCTCACTTGACCAGGGAAGATGCATCGTCACTAGCGAAGGTGAGATGGTGCCGGTTCCAGCTCCCGGATGCCTCCTGCCCCTATCTCTGTGCTTGGGGGCGGTGAGAAGTGACTATCACTATGTCAATAGATAGGCTTGGCTGGTAGTGACTTAGCCCTGCGAGTCAGCCAGGCTCGTAGCGAGGAATGGAGAATGAGTGGCTAGCAAGCTTGAGAATGTAATCAGCCTCTGTAAGCGGCGCGGATTTGTCTTCCCCTGCGGTGAAATTTACGGCGGTACGCGGGCGGCATGGGATTATGGCCCGCTCGGTGTTGAACTCAAAGAGAACATCAAGCGTCAGTGGTGGCGTCAGATGGTCACCGCCCGCGAAGACGTGATCGGCCTGGATTCATCGGTAATCCTCCCTCGCGAAGTGTGGGTAGCGTCTGGTCACGTCGGTGTCTTCAATGACCCACTTACTGAATGTCTGAGCTGTCATAAGCGGTTCCGCGCCGATCAGCTCCAGGAAGAACACGCGTCTAGGCACCATCTCGACGATCCGGACGCCGTGGCGCTGACCGAGATTAACTGCCCCAACTGCGGTAACAAGGGCCAGTGGACTGAGCCACGTGACTTCAACATGATGCTCAAGACCTACCTCGGCCCCGTCGAGGACGAATCCGGTTTGCACTATCTGCGTCCTGAAACTGCTCAGGGAATCTTCGTCAACTTCAAGAATGTGGTGATGACGGCCCGCAAGAAGCCGCCTTTCGGCATTGCTCAGGTGGGGAAGTCTTTCCGCAACGAAATCACGCCAGGCAATTTCATTTTCCGCACTCGCGAGTTTGAACAAATGGAGATCGAGTTCTTCGTCGTCCCCGGGACGGATGAGGAATGGCATCAAACTTGGATTGATCTGCGCACCGACTGGTACAAGAATCTCGGTATCAGCGCCGATAACCTGCGCCACTATGAGCATCCACAAGAGAAGCTTTCGCATTACTCGAAGCGGACGGTCGATATTGAGTACCGTTTCGGCTTCCAAAATAGTGAGTGGGGCGAACTAGAGGGAATCGCCAACCGTACCGACTTCGATCTTGGCACCCACCAAGAGCACTCCGGTAACGATATGCGCTACTTCGATCAACAGTTAGGTGAGCGCTACCTGCCGTATGTGATCGAGCCGTCGGCCGGTTTGACACGTTCACTAATGGCTTTCCTCGTTGAGGCATACGTCGAAGACGAAGCTCCCAACACCAAGGGCGGCATGGACAAGCGGATCATGCTCAAACTCGATCCGCGTCTGGCCCCAGTCAAGGCTGCAGTGCTGCCGCTTTCTCGCAATGGAGACCTGTCACCGAAGGCTCGGGATTTGGCTCAGCAGTTGCGCGGCTTCTGGAATGTGGACTTCGATGATTCCCAGGCGATCGGCAAGCGTTACCGTCGTCAAGATGAAATCGGTACGCCTTTCTGCGTCACTGTTGATTTCGACACCCTTGAAGACAACGCCGTCACTATTCGCGAACGCGACACCATGAGCCAAGAGCGGGTGGCCCTCGATCAGGTCCAGCCCTACCTGGCTCAGCGTCTTGCTGGATGCTAGATGACACCATCTACTTCATTCACCGCCCCGCCGCTTGTACTGGATGCCCCGTCCAAGCCCGGGGCGGTGGTGGTTGATACCCCTGTGATTCTTGCGCCGATGGCGGGGGTGACGACGGCTGCCTTCCGCCAGCTTTGCGCCGAGCAGGGCGCAGGCCTTTATGTGTGCGAGATGATTACCGCGAAGGCACTGGTGTTAGGCAACCAAAAGACCCGCGACATGTTGGTCTACCCTGAGGGTGAGAAGATTCATTCTGTCCAGATCTACGGGGTGGACCCGGTTACCGTGGGGGATGCCGTCGAGATTTGCTGTGCGGAATATGGGGTTGATCACTTAGATCTCAACTTCGGCTGCCCGGTGCGTAAAGTCACCGCGAAAGGCGGCGGCGGGGTATTGCCGTGGAAACTGGATCGGTTCGAGGCGATCGTGAAGTCTGCGGTGTCGCGCGCCGATCCCTACGGTGTCCCGGTTACCGTCAAGACAAGGATCGGAATCGACCCGGACCATATCACCTATCTTGACGCTGGCAAGGCCGCTGAGCAGGCTGGCGCGGCTGCCGTGTGCCTTCACGCGCGCACTGTCGCTCAAGCCTATTCCGGGCATTCTGACTGGAACTACATCACATCCATGGTGGAGGCTTTGTCGATCCCGGTGATCGGCAACGGCGATATTTGGGAGGCCTTGGACGCCGTCGAGATGATGTCCCAGACGGGGTGCGCAGCCGTCGAGGTAGGGCGCGGGTGTTTGGGCAGGCCGTGGCTGTTCCGCGACCTGGCGGCAGCGATGGCAGGCCGCAGGGAACAGCTCCTGCCGAACCTGGCTCAGGTGTGCCAGATCATCGAGCGTCACGCCCAACTTCAAGCGAAGTACATGGGGGAAGCTCACGGAATGCGTGACTTCCGCAAACACATCGCCTGGTATCTGCGTGGTTTCGGGGTGGGTGGTTCGCTGCGCCACGAGCTGAGTTTGGTGTCGTCCCTAGACGAGTTATCCACATTGTTGGCACGTCTGGACCAAAACCAGGAATACCCTAGTAATCAGCTTGGTCGTCCGCGTGGACGGCAGGGCACCCCGCAACGGAAGGTGGCTATGCCTGATGGGTGGCTGAATAGCCGTCAGGGTTGTGATCTCGATCTCAGTGACGCCGAACTCGACGTCTCCGGCGGATAGTCAAGGCCGCGCTTGGCTTTGATGTCTGCGACCTTGGCGTCGGGGGCGGGCCTGAAGGTGTGGCTGGCGTGAAGGCTATACGGACTTGGGTCGGGCGGCCCTGGTGGGATAGTCCAGGTTAAGAAGGGAGTCAACGATGACTGACGAGGGACTGCAACCGATGGCGCGCGCCCAGGCATGGGCGAAGACGATGCACGGTCATCCAGGTAGTGCAGAGTCCTTCGGAGGTGTCAGTTCCCATGTGTGGGCGCACTCCGATACGCACGCATCAGTGAGGTTGTCTGCCGCGGTGACGCGTCTAGAACGCGAGGAACGTGAAGCAGCGACGATGAGTCCCGGGGCGACCTTGGCGTCGGGGGCGGGCAATCGTGCCGTCGAAGAAGAACCTGACCCGGAGAGAACCTGTTTCGAGCGAGATCGCGACCGGGTTGTCCATTCGACTGCTTTTCGTCGACTAGCGGGTAAAACCCAGGTGGTGGTTTTCCCCAGGGATCACCAACGCACTCGCTTGACTCATGCCCTCGAGGTTGCCCAGGTGGCGGTGTCGATCGCTAAGGGGATCGGCGTCAACGTTGCGTTGGCAGATGCCATCGCCTTGGCTCACGACTGTGGTCACGGTCCAGGCGGTCACGCCTCTGAGGAGGCCTTTGATCTATTTATCCCGGAGGGCTTTGATCACGCCGTCTGGGGAGCCGACGTGGCGTTGACTTCGCTGAATTTGTGTGCAGAGACCCTAGATGGGGTTCGGAATCATTCTTGGTCTCGTCCGGCACCATGGACTATCGAAGGAGAGATTTGCTCCTGGGCTGACCGAATCGCCTACTGTGCTCACGACCTGGAGGACGCCCTCCATGCCGGGATCGTGAAGACCGGGGATCTTCCTGCCGAGATCCGAGACGTTGTGGGGACGACGCGCAGAGAACAGCTCGGGAAGTTCATCCGTGCCGTGATCGCGACGGTGGTGGAGACCGGTCAGGTGGGGATGGACGCTGAGACGGCGAACGCATTAGCCCAGCTTCGGGCATTCAACTACGAACGCATCTACACCCGCAAAGATTCACTAGCCCAGTCCCGCGCCATGATCGAGATGTTGCGCGCTCTGGTCGAGTTCTATGTGTCCCACCCAGACGATATGCCCGACGACTACCGAGCCGATGATCTGGTCAGGGGAGCGGTGACCTATGTATCTGGAATGACGGACCGCTTCGCCTTGGAACAAGCCGAGGTGAAATTGCGATGGGCGGCAGAGAAACTGCCGCGCGGCATTGGCCGTGGTGCATAGCTCGGGTGGGCACCGACATGAATAGATGGGGTGGACCATCTAAGATAGACCCATGGCTGAGCTGATCAATAACGACGATATCGAGACGGTTCGCCAGCGCGCCCGTATCGATGAAGTGGTCGGTCAATATGTCCAGCTCACCCCCGCTTCCGCCGGAACACTCAAGGGGCTGTGTCCCTTCCACGACGAGAAAACCCCAAGTTTTCAGGTGACTCCAGCCAAGGGCCTCTTCTACTGCTTCGGCTGTCAAGAGGGTGGCGACGTCATCACTTTCATCCGCTCAATCAATTCGATGAGCTTTATTGAAGCTGTTCAGTTCCTTGCCGATCGGTATGGCGTTGAACTTCGCACTGACGGAGGCGGAGCCAAACCTGATCAGCGAGTCAAGTACGATCTTTTCAAAGCTAATCAGGCAGCCGCCACCTTCTTCGCCGAACAGCTCGGCACCGACGAGGCCGAACCTGCACGAAAGATGTTGATCGGCCGCAACTTCAATGCCGCCATCGCGCACCGATTCGGTGTCGGGTACGCACCCAAAGATGGGCGGGCCCTGCATAATCACCTCAATCGTCTTGGCTTCCCCGACGCACTGCTGGTCAAGTGCGGACTGATCCGTGAAAAGGGAGGCTGGGACTACTTCCAAGGACGCGTGATCTGGCCGATCAAGGATTCAGCCGGGTCCGTTCTCGGTTTCGGAGCGCGGCGTCTCTTCGATGATGACAGGATGCCCGCCAAGTACATCAACACGCCTGAGACCCCGGTCTACCACAAGTCGAAGGTGCTCTACGGCCTCGATATGGCCAGAAAGAACATCGGCAAGAAGCTGCAGGCGGTGATCGTCGAAGGTTACACCGACGTCATGGCCGCCCATCTTGCCGGTGTCGATACCGCGGTAGCCTCATGTGGAACGGCTTTCGGAGCCGACCATGCCAGACTGATCCAGCGCATCATCGGCCCTCAGGGCTGGGCCAACAGTGAAGTCATTTTCACTTTTGACGGTGATGCTGCCGGCCAGAAGGCCGCGCAGAAAGTCTTTGAGTTTGACGCTAACTTCAACTCGCAGACCTATGTAGCGATTGAACCTAACGGTCTAGACCCTTGCGACCTGAGAATTCAGCATGGGGATGCCGCCGTCAGAGACTTGATTGGCCGCAGAATTGCCCTCTACAAGTTCATGATGGAGTGCCGCGTGGCCAACTATGACCTGGATAGGGCCGAAGGACGAATCCAGGCAATGCATGATGCCCTCGACCTGGTGTCATCGATCCGCAATAGCTCCGCCGTGACCGACTACGTCCGCGACGTCTCCACCTATACCGGTGTTGATCCTGACACCGTCAGGCGCGAGTTAGACAAGCACACCAAATATCTGCAGTCTGGCGGGTTCAAGGCAGGGTCGCCGTCGAGGGGATTTACGGGTGGGCACACCGTTGCGAATGCTGCACAGCGGGTTATGTCTCAAAACCGACGCCTAGCCGCAACCAATAGCCGTTCGACAGGGGCGGCAAAGACGGCTAACGGGGCCGATCGCGACCTCCTCATGGGGTCATACCAGCCAAGTGAACAAGGTGCGGGGGACAACTCGGCCATGCCCGGGTTTGCTGGGACGCCGACAGGTTCTGCCCTCGACGCTAGCGGGTCGATCCGCGAGGATGTGACACAGACGGCCTCGCCGCTTCCTTGGCCCGACGCGATGGAACCCGCCCTGGCGGTGGAGCGTGGCATCCTCAAACTCATGCTGCAGTGCCCCGACATTTTCGACGCAGAATGGAATAACGTCCAGGTTGAAGATTTTAGGCACCCTGCCTATCGGGAGTTGTTTACCGTCATCCATTCCCTCGAAGGGTCGAGAGGCAGCGGATGGGTCGATCGGGCACAACAGGCCTCGCAGGATCCGCTAGTGAAAAAACTCATTCTCGAATTGACTGTCGAGCCGCTACTGACCGATCAGGCCACCCGCTCCTACGCGATCAGCTATGCAGCCACCCTCCAACTACAAACGGTTCAACGTACCTTGGTGGAACTGACCGCTAAGTTACGCCGCGTCGGCTCGGATCAGCAGGAGCGGGACAAGGTCTTCTCCGAGATTCTCGCATGGGAAGAATTTCGGCGTGAACTGCACACCACGGCGATGTCTTTCGGTGAAGGGTTGGATGGCATCTAGACTGATGAAGGTCTTGAACCCTTGATCGGTATTTCCTCACGCAACTCGCCGATTCAGGGTGCTTGAGCCGATCTCCGATTTGCGATTCTCGAGGTCGTCGACGATCCCCAGCGCGCCCGAGACGGCTACGGGACCCGGGAGGATTCTGATGACGCCGGGTTGGTCCACCGCGGTTGTTGTGGAGAATCGTCAGGAGACAAACGGGCAACACCGGGACAACATTAGCGATGCCTCGGCCAACACCTGACCTGGCAGTCTGGTTCCATGACGACGAGTATCTCCCGTGTTGCGATAAGTGAACGCCAAATGTCTCCGGTTCTTTCCGTGGTTTCCGACGCTGGTCTAGATGTCTATGACGGCTGCTCCGGCCCATCGCCTGCGCTCTCCGGCCTCCGTCTGTCACCTGAGTGCGCCAGCCCGGACATCAACGCTGAATTAACCGACTCCACTACCGAGGTGGAGCTGACCGACTCTACTACCGAGGTGGAGCCAACCAAACGTCTGGACCCTGATGAAGAACAGCGACTAGCGCAGCTTATCGAAATCGGCCTTTACGCCGAGCATCTTCTCGAAGCTAGGGACTCCCGTAGTTGTATCGAGGACGGACGCCTCACCGGCAATGTCGCCGATTGGGGCAGCACCGACCTTGCCAGTGTCGACGAGTTAGAGCAGATGGTTGAGGAAGGCAGGCATGCTTACCGCACCATGTTCAGCGCCAATATCGGTTTAGTCGTCTCTTTGGCCAGGCAGGCATCGTTGAGACGCGATGATCTCGACGAGCTGATCCAAGAGGGCTGCATTGGCCTTGGCGAAGCGATTAGGCGATATGACTACACCTACCCTTCGAGATTCGCCACTTTCGCTGCTTTCACGATCAATCGGTACATTGTTGACCACATCGTGGCGTCGTCGGGAATGACGATTTACCGTGGCCGTCTGAAGCGTCGGCTGTTGTGGCTGAAATCGGCCATCCAAGTCGAGAAGGGGAGTCCAGCCACTATTTCGGAGTTGGCAGATGCTTCCGGCATGCCGGTGACGGTGGTCAGGAACACCCTCGGAAGCGGCGTTTATCCGGTCGACAAGCCAGAACTCGATCTGATGGTTTCAGATCGGAATCATTATGAATCTGCAGAAGGAAGAATCCTCGCCGCCGATGTTGTTGAAGCCTTGAATCAACTTCCGCGCGCTACAGGCGATCTTGTCAAGGCCCGCTTTGGAATTGGGCGCGAGCCTTGCACCTGGCAGGTCCTCGCCAAACAGATTGGGGCCTCAGTGTCGGCGACTCGCCGCAAGGTCAATGGTGCCTTGACGCAGTTGCGTGAACTCATTGATGTTGGGCCAGTCGGCGACGACAGCCTTGTCTCGGTCGCAGGTTGAGTTAGGTTAGGAGTAGCGACACTGTCTGAAGGAAGGCACTGAGATGGCCATGCCATTTTCTTTGTTCGGGTGGAAGAGGAGAGCCCCGCGCGAGGAGCAGGATAGTCTGGAAGCCGTCCTCGGACATTCCGTTGAGGTAATTACCTGGACGGCTAGCGCAAACGGCTTCGTGTTCGTTGTCTCCGACGGTTTGGCGCTGCGCAATATTTCGGCCAAGTCGTGGACGGTGTTGCCGTGGGAGCGGGTGCTAAACATCCGCATCAATGCAGACTCTGGTCATCTCCATTGGTCGATGTTGGACGGTAGCGAGGGGAGCGTGGAGATCGACGATCCCGACGTGATCATGCCTAGCGTGCAGGAATGTGTGCGCACCTCTATTCTCGTCTCAGCGCGTCGGGAAACCCCTGATGGGGGAGAAGTGCTGATCACCGCACGGAAGGCCCCATTTTCGGATAAGCCGGTGAGCTGGCACGTCCACATCATTCGGGATACAGACCTGAACCTGCCACAGATCAAAGAGTTTGTGGTGGCTCGCACCCGTGAGTTGGGTGTCGAATATGGTGTACCGATCGATCAGATCATCGAGTGATGGGGACGTTAGCCGGAAATTGCGCTATTGACGGGTCCCTTGCTCCGAGTAGTCTGCGACGCGCGCGACCTGAACGGCGGTCGTAGTGACCGTGCAAGCCGCCCGCGAGTGTGCGGGATACACGGTGAGACAGTTTGCAGACGTGATTGGTATCTCGCGTGCGACGATAGTCAACTATGAAAACGGTCATACAGTGCCACGGCGCCCTATGATTGTGGCATGGGCATT
The DNA here is from genome assembly GCA_023442485.1 of Actinomycetes bacterium. Lineage (GTDB taxonomy): Bacteria > Actinomycetota > Actinomycetes > Propionibacteriales > Propionibacteriaceae > JAEZZG01. Next base: position 34,089 of record JAEZZG010000002.1, read on the forward strand.
GGCTACCGGATTCGATCTGCACTGGCTAGAAACGGGAAGAGCCACCCCCCGAAAACGGAGATGGCTCTGAGTCTGCTCCCCCGACTGGATTCGAACCAGTAACCCTCTGATTAACAGTCAGATGCTCTGCCGGTTGAGCTACAGGGGAATGGGTTACTCTCGCAACCGCTCG
>JAEZZG010000039.1 GCA_023442485.1 Actinomycetes bacterium
AAGTATCCAACGCTGGCGTGATTATGTGCACCGCCAAAGATGACGGCAAAGATCGGGTGCGCGGGCTGGGTCAAGGCGCAGATGACTATGTGAGCAAGCCATTCGCGACGATGGAATTGATGGCCCGCGTGGAGGCATTCTTGCGTCGATCAGGGGCGGTCGGGTCCACCATCGATGTCGGCGGTTACTTGATTGCGGATAATGCCAATCTCGTCAAGTATGGTGACGTTGAAATCAACCTCACCGATACTGAACGCCGAATCCTTGCGGAGCTGGCCCGCCACCTGGATCGGGTCGTCTCGAAGACTCAGTTGCTCACTGCGGTGTGGGGTTATCAAGGCTACGACCCGAATGTGGTGGAAGTGCATATCTCGTCGCTGCGACGGCACCTTGAACTCCACGGGCCTCGAGTGATCCACACGATCCGGTCGCGCGGCTATCGGTTGAGTTCGCCTGAGTAAAATCCAGGGACGTCTAGGTGTTCGGTGAGATCCGGGAATTGTGGTCTGGAGGGGCTATGCGACCATTTCCCCAGTTTTCCGTCTCGATCAGAGATCGGGTCTTGATCACGTCTTTCAGTGTCCTCTTCGTGGCCATCTTGGTCATGTACATTTTTGTGGACGTGTCGACGTCACGCCGCGAAGACCAGTTCCTCGAAGCCAGTTTGAGTCAGCACCGCGAGAGCCTGACCGAACTCGCCAAAGACAGCAACGTGACGATGGAGAGTTTCGTCCATCACATGCACTCCGGCGGAGTCCACGGCATCCTGGAACTCCCTAACGGGACCAGAATCGGCGAAGAGGTCCCGCTGTCGATCGTGGCGCAGACCCAAACCTTCACCCTGGAACAGGTCGGCGGGTACCACCTAGTCACGGTGACGCTGTGGCTGGACCGGACGGAATACGCTCGAAGCCACCAGATTCTGCGGAGCTCCTTGGCGACCGTCGGTATCGCTGCCTTGGGTGTGTCGTTGGCATTGACGGTGGCGTTGACGAATATCTCACTGCGTCCCCTCGATTCCATGGCCCGGACGGTCAAACGGATCGCGGTCGGTGAGCGTGGTCTGCGTCTGGTCAATCAAACCGGGGCGACGGAGCTACGCAGAACAATCACCTTGATCAACTCCATGCTCGACAATGTTGAGTTGACCGAGCGGAAACTACGCGAAGCTGAGGCGGCGGCGAAGCGCTCCACCGAGCAGATGAAGTCGCTGTTGTCCGACGCCGCCCACGAACTCAAAACCCCGGTCTTCGGCATCCAGATTACTGCCGAGCAGTTGCTGCGGATCGGCGATGAAAACCAGGAAGACAAAGAGAAATTGGAGTTCATCCTGGTTCAGGAGGCATCTAGAATCAACACGCTGGTGCAGAAACTCCTGGAGCTGACTAGGGCGGAATCTGGGGTAGAGCTGGAAATCATCCCGATCGAGATCCGGGAGGTCATGGAGCGTGAGTTCGCCAGGCATAAGTTGTCCACCCCGGAATTCACCTTCGTCTATCAAGGCGGTGAGCCGACGATCCACAGCGACCTGAATGCGTGTGTGTCGGTGTTTTCTAACATCATCACGAATGGGCGATACGCGGCAGGGCTGGAAGGGTTCCTCGCGGTCAAGGTACAAGTCCGTGACGTTGATGGCGTGGCCTGGGTGCGGGTCGATTTGGCTAATAACGGCCCTGAGATTCCCGAGGCGGATCGGGACCGCATCTTCCAACGCCTGGTGAGATTGAAGGGGGACACCACACGGCCAGGGATGGGGTTGGGTTTGCCGATCGCCCTGGGCTATGTCGAAGCCCTCGGCGGCAAGCTGTGGCATGTCCCTGGAGCAGGGCAGACCGATCCAGTGTTTGATCGAGACGGAAGCCCGGTCACCATGAATGCCTGTTTCGTCGTGGAGCTACCGATGAGACAGCAAGAGATCGCCTCGACGTGACGCACTGAGTCAGCACCACCGGGCAGTCAGCGGTCATGGGGCCGTGTTGGGTTGGGTACTGGGCGCCGGGGGAGCCCTAGTTCAGTGACTCTTGGGAGTGGCCAACCTCTCGGCGAGTAGGCCGAGTGTGCTGAATGAATTCGCGCAGCTCATTCAATCCTCGGGCGAGGGTACAGGAGATGCCGATCGCCAGGATCGTCACTAGCCCGGGGTGGCATAGTTCCAGGGTGAAAAGGAAGGCGAAGAGGTAGGCCCGCTGGGTTGTGCCTAAAACCGTGGCCATCCCGGCCATGACGATGGCAGTTAGCATGGGTTCGTCGACGAAACCGGTGAGGTGGGCGATTGCGGCTCCGACGGCTGCCCCGGTCGCTAATCCAGGAGTCAGCATCCCCGACGAAGCCCCCGCCTGGAGGGTGAAACCCGTGGCGATGATCTTGGCGATCATCATCACCGCAGCCACCCACCACAGGGTTGGGTTCAACAGAAGATATTGCACCTGGGAACGACCATTGCCGGGCAGTTGGGGGATGAACCAAGACGCCGCGATTACCGCCATCATGACGGCGGGGATGGACGCCCACAGATAGCGGGTTGGGCAGACGAATTTGAGGACGGTCTTCATCGTCCAGGTAAAGAGCCAGCCAGCCAGCAGCCCACAGATGCCGACAGCGACCAGCACGGCGAGCACAATCCCGGCTTGTTCCAGGTTGGCTACGGATTCTGCCCATCGCGTGAGCGTGAATCTGGGCGCAGTATAGATGGTCGAATGCCCCACGATTGGCCAAGCAACCACAGTCGCGATCAGATTGATCACCAGGGCAGCGACGAATCTACGCCAGGTCCGCTCCGGCTTTTGGCTAAGCAACTGCATCGTCAGGGCCGTCCCCGCTAGCGGGACGTTGTACGACGACGCCAGACCCGCCCCCGCCGCAGAAGCCACCAGGGTCAACGAGTCCCGAAACTCGATATTGATGCGCCGTCCCAGACGTTGAGCGGCCCAGGCGGACAACAATCGTGGGGTGACTTCCCGCCCAATCGACAACCCCGCACTGACCGCCAGCACTTGGGCAGTGCCGTCAAGGGCGGTCGCCTGAGAGTCGAGTTCTTGGCCGCGCACGGCAGCTTGAACCGAGGTTTGCGGAAGGGTGATCGCTGATTCTCCACGTCGTCCGTGACGCAGCCAGCGCCAGATCACCGCAGAAATCACCGCCGCGACTAGGGGGAACAGCACCCTCCTCCAGGCGGGAATCTCGCGCAACCCGGCTTCGTGTCGCCAAACCGAGTGGCCGAAGGTGAGCCATTCGACCCCGGACGAAAAAAGATCTACCGCAGCACCGATGATGCCGGCGAGAATCCCGGTGGCGACGATGGCCATCCACCATCGAAGCGTGGGGGTCTTGGTCCCGGGAGAGGAAAACCGGAATCTCATCGAGTAGGGCTGGAAGGGTTGGATTCCGACTGATTCGAGCAGATCGCCCAGCCGAGAGCGGGTAGGTGGAGTTGCCCCCCTTGGCAGTCACCGGTGCCTAGCCGGACTTCGTGACCTGAACGAGTCGGGATCGTCACGTCAGTATCGGCTAGGTTCAACCCGACGACCAGCTCATTCTCACCAGCCCAGGTGCGGTAGCAGTACTGTTCGTTGGTGAGATGAATCGTCTCGGTCTTTGCCCTAGTCAGCCAGGGGTTATTTAGCCTGAACCGGGCCAGTTTCTGATAGTGACGATAGGTCGGCCAGCCCCACTCGGCAAAATCTAGCGGGCTGTCGGGGAAGGGTGGACGCACCTCTTCGTCCCCTCGGAATCTAGCGTGTTTGGTTCCACGATAGGCCTGCTCGTCGCCGTAGTAGACCAGGGGGATTCCGCCAACGGTGAACTGGACGACGACAGCTTGGGCGTGGAGGGCCGGGTTGTCCAAGGTGGTGGCGATTCGGGTGACGTCGTGGTTCGAGGTGAAGGTGACGGGAGGGAAGACCTCGAGGAAACTGTTATGACGGGAAAGGGCGTGGTCGAGCTCGAAGAAGTTCTTCTCTTTCAGCGACGACCACAACGCCTTCCACAGCTCGTATTGGGTGAGTGAATCGACGCCGGATTCGCAGACGAAGCGCGGGTAGTCACCGTGGATCACCTCACCGAAGAAGATCGCCTCCGGGAAGCGGGCTTTCACCTCGTTGATGATGGGGCGCCAGAAATCGGGGGCCTTGGCGTAGGCGGCATCGAGACGAAAACCGTCGGCCCCGGCGTCGAGCCAGTGGCAGATCACGTCAGTGATCAAGGCGCGCACCTGGGCAGAATCGGAGCGCAGCTCCACCAGGTCATGATTGCCTTCAAACATGTCGTAGTCGTAGCGGTCTTGGTTCGGGTAGAGGGTGAATAAGCCCTGGTCATCGCCGGTTTCTACGGCTGTCAGGAAGGCGGGGTAGTGGTGTGAGACGTGGTTGAAAACCCCGTCCAGAATCAACGCAAATTGGCGCTGACGGCAGGCCGCGACCAGGGCGTCGAAATCAGCTCGAGTACCTAGACGCTCATCAATCGTGTAGTAATCGAGAGTGTCGTAACCGTGGGAGCGAGACTGAAAGATCGGGCCGAGAGCTAAACCCGTCATCGACAGATCAGCGGCGTAGTCGAGCCACTGAATCAACGAAGACAAGGGGCGACGGCATGAACGGTCATGTCCTGAGGTGTCTGCTCCGACGAACCCGAGCGGATAGACATGCCACCACAGAGATCGGGACAGGCAGTTAGCACTCATGACAGACCTCGTTTCGTGTCTCATTGATCCTCCTAGGCTACCTCGATCGGCTAGGCGGTGTGGTTAGATGGAGGGGTGAATCAGGACTTGGCCACCCCCGCGCCCGACCAAGGCCCCGCCGTGCCTAGAATCGCCGTCGACGTGGTCGTCTCCGGCTTTGTCCAAGGGGTTGGATTCAGGTATCAGTGCGCCCAATACGCCTGGTCCATCGGCGCCTGCGGGTGGGTGCTGAATCGTCCAGACGGCAAGGTCGAAATCCACATCGAAGGTAGTCAACGCCAGGTCGATCAGGTTACCAGGTGGTGTTGGAATGGTCCGCGTTTTGCCAGTGTCGACGACGTCAAGATCACCCCAGGTGTCGATCATTCCAGGTCAGGTTTTGAAATCCGTTAGCCAGAGGCAGACATCATGGTGGCGGCAGCAGAAATGAGGAAATATGCCCTTTGATACTCGTTCCATCGGCCTGACCGACGATATCGCCTGGGAGGTCGGCAATGACATGGCCCACCGAGAAGATGGCCACCGCGTCTTGGGAATGAACAACCAGATGATGTTCATCCTCGCCCAATCCGAGGATCATCCCGGCGTGCTATTTTGTGCCGAACCCGGAAAACAAGCCTCCTTCCTCCCCTTCGCCTGGGGCAGTGACGAAGTCGGCACCCTCAACTGTCAGGTTCGGTTCTTGGGCAACGGGCTCGGCTATTGCGAATACACCCCCTCACCTGACCAAGACACAACCGACGACGCTGCCGGAGACGGTGACAAACCCACTGATCACCGCGACACCCCAGACGAATCCGCGACTAATCCCGGGCCTCACCCAGGAGAGGACACCGTTTTTGTCGCCCTCCTCCCCGAGGGTGCATCCGCCGCCAACAACGGCCGCCAATACCGCGACGTCCCGGTTCAACTCGCGATGATCGCCGAAGACATCTCCTGCTTCGCCAATATGGACGACTTCTGGGCCTCCGAGGCCTCCTATCTTGACCCCAACGACTTCGGTCTCGGAGCAGCGACGAGGGCCACGCGGGCTCGCCTCAAGGTGCCCACCTTCATGTCCCACGGGGCATTCCTGGCAGTGATGATGGGCGACGCCAACCCCTATGTGATCGGGGCCTTCACCCTCGGAGATGTCGAAAGACGCACTCAGCCGATGACCGGCAAAGACTATCTGGTCTCCACCATCGACACGGGAAGGTTCACCGTGCCGGTCTATCTTCCTGCCGACGCTGAGGAGCTAGAGTCCCAGATTCGTCCTGGTTCGATCGTCGCAGGAACCTGGCTGATGACCGGCCTCATCCCCACGATTCACGAGGTACTGCGTCAGTACTAGGCCAAGTTCAGCGATTCCCCGCTGCTAGGACTGCCCGACGGCGCTCAGCTTTTGCCACTCTTCCCAGGTGTATTGCCACACCCCGATACCCTCGGTTGACTTGAAGATGCGATCCGATCCGGTGAACTCTACGACGTCACCGATCTGCAAGAAGTTGTAGAGGGTGCGGGCATTGTCCATCGACAACCCGACGCACCCGTGAGAGACGTTCTCTCTCCCCTGTGATCCCACAGACCAAGGGGCTGCGTGAATGAACTCGCCGGTGTCGGTCACCCGCATTGCCCAGTAAACATCGAGACGGTAGTACTCGGGAGAATTCTTGTCGACTCCGAGTGATCCGGCGTCCATGACGACGTGCTGATCCTTCTCGGAGATGACCTTCTTCCCAGACCTGGTTACCCAGCCAGGCTTACCTGCGGTGGACGGGAAGGTGCGGACCGCCTTGCCGTTTTCGTAGAGGATCGTCTTATGTTGGTCGATCTTGACGACGGCAGACCTAGACGGGCCGATGGTCATGGTTCCCTCGGCGACGCGGTTGAAGTAGCTGGTGTCGTTGGCTTGGATACCCACCAGCGGGGCTTTGATGGTGATCTTCGTCCCCGGTTTCCAATACTCCTGCGGGCGGAAAGCCAACAACGTCCCGCCGCGTTGCCAACCCCATGCCCCCGTCTGCGGTGGGTCGACGGTTAGCTCCATCTTCTTCTCGATCGCGGCGCGGTAGGCCTCGGGGACTGCCTTGTTGAACTGCACCATGACCGGCATCCCGGTGCCGACCGTCATATCCGTATAGCGCAGATAGAACTTCTGGACTGGCGCGTCAATCGTCTGGAAGGTGAAGGTGGGGTAGCTGGGGACGCCGAGGGTGTCGATGACGGAGGCAGTCAGGGTGATCTTCTCGTTGATCGGGAAGGGGGAATCGGGTTTCCACGAGTAGCGGTCGACCTTGCCCGGGTAGGCGTTGCCTTTTGAATCCCTGGCGGTCATTGAGGTGACCTTGCCGTGAGAAATATGGATCGTGACGCCTCGCGCAGGGTCGAGGATTTGGCCGCCTTGAGCTGGGAAGACCTGGATGTCGACGGGGGGAGCGGCTGAGGTAGTGGCGGAGGCTTCGGCAGCCCCTGGAGATTCGGCGGCTTGCCCGGTTGACTGAGATTGACATCCGGCCATCGTGGCTAACCCGCCGACAGCCACGGCGGAGAGTGCGCCGAGGACGCCGCGCCGGGTGGCTCGGGGGGCCCGACGCGATGAGGCCTGGGCTCGTGAATCCCTATCGCCAGGGGCTCCCGGGGTGTACGGCATGGCGGCTGACGCAGTGGAATCTGCGACGGTAAGCATGTTGTCAAGAGCTGGAAGATGTGGCTGTGGGTGGTGCGAAGTCATAGCAGGTCCTCACCTGGGAATGAAGATGACATTTCTCCTACCATCAACTTTACCGACCCGATTAGTTGAATCTCAAACTAGAACTGGCTTTATGAGAGACCTTGACTGAATTCTTATCGAATTGTCAGATAAGGCAACCATGCCTCCGTGTGGCAGGCTTTGTTAGAAGCCGAGCCTGATCTTTTCCAACCCAACCCGGCGGTGGTAATCTGATATCAGAATATTTAGTGCCGACGGTCAAACCGTCGACAAGTTCGGAATCGACCAATCGACTGGAAAGAGCGATGTTAGAAGTTAGTAATCTCTGCCGAACATTCGGCACGATCCGAGCTGTGGATGATGTCTCCTTCACGGTGCCCGACGGGTCGACGATCGGTTTCGTGGGCGGGAATGGTGCCGGAAAGACCACCACCATGAGAATGATCATGGGGTTGTTGGCGCCTGATTCTGGAGCCGTGCTCTGGGACGGAGAACCCATCTCGACCCAGCGCCGCCGCTCCATCGGCTACATGCCCGAAGAACGCGGCCTCTACCCGAAACAGCCGATCTTGGATCAGCTCGTCTATCTCGCCAAGCTCAAGGGTGCCTCCGCTAAGGATGCCACCACGGAGGCGATGGCGATCTTGGAGCGTCTTGGTTTGGCGGATCGCACCAAGGACAAGCTGGAAAAACTGTCCCTCGGTAATCAGCAACGCGTCCAGATCGCAGCGTCCTTGCTCGCTCATCCGACCATGTTGATTCTCGACGAACCCTTCTCTGGGCTCGACCCCGCCGCTGTTGACGCGATGGCTGCCATGCTCAAGGAACGCTCCGCCACTGGGGTTCCGGTGTTGTTCTCCAGCCACCAGCTCGACCTGGTGGAGCGTTTGTGTGATGGATTGGTGATCCTGTCCAAGGGCAAGCTCGCCGCTGTGGGCACTCGCGAGGAACTCTTGGCGAAGGGCCCGGTGCGTTACCGTCTCGTCCTCGATCAGGATGCCGGTTTCGTCCGCGATATTCCAGGACTTAACGTTATCGAGCTTGACGGTTCGACAGCGTTGCTGGACGATCTTGACGTCGATCTGCGTCAAGTTGTCCTCGCTGAAGCGATGAAGGTTGGGCGGGTGCTGGAGTTCAGCGCGGTACGCGCCACCTTGGCTGAGATCTACCGGGAAGTGACGGTGCAGTAATGTCGATGTTGAAACAGCTAATCAACAAGTCGGGTGCCAAGTCATCGAAGCTGGCTTCTCCCGATGAGAACAAGCAGATCGTCTTACATCGTCGCATTGATGCGCCGATGATCAACCCGAACACCGATCAAGATCTGAGGCAACGTTCCCGCAACCCGCGTCCGTGGGCAACGGTGGCCTGGCGTGAGATGAAAACCAAACTCACCGACAAGACCTTCCTTGGAACCACCTTCTTTACCTTGCTGATCCTGGTAGCCGGTTTCGTGGTGGTCCCGAAGGTAATCGCCTGGGCTTCTGCAGAAACGATCAAGGTCGTCCCGCAGTCCGCCAAGGCCGCGCAGATCATCGAGACCGCCAATCACATGGTCAGTCAAGCAGACGACCAAATGAAGATCGAGCTGCTTGACCCTGTCTCCGACCTGGAGCAAGGCAAACAGGTGGTGTTAGACGACAAAGCCGACGTCTTCCTGGCTGAACCGCAGTCGGGGCAGCCGTGGCGCGCGTACTACACCGATGAGCCTTCGCGCGTCTTCAAATCAGGCCTAGAGCAGGCCGTGTCGCAGACCTTCCTTCTGCAGACGGGTGAACGTGCCGGTCTATCGCCACAACAGATCATGTCCGAGACGACGGTGACGGGGGAGGATTTGTCGTCAGGGGATACCAACTCCGGGCACGGACTGTCATATTTCATCAGTTTGGCCTTCGCGGTGCTTTTCCTGACCTCATCGATGACCTTCGGCATGATGATTGCCCAATCAGTCGTCGAGGAGAAACAGTCCAGGGTGGTTGAGATTCTGCTCTCATCGGTGTCGGTGAGATCGTTGCTGTTCGGCAAGGTCGGCGGCAACACCGTCCTGGCTTTCCTCCAAATGTTGCTCTACGCGGCAGTGGCCTTGATTGGGGTCAAGTTCACCTCAATGACTGGGCTGCTATCCCTGCTATCGACCTCGATATTCTGGTTCTTACTGTTCTTCATCTTCGGCTTCCTCGCCCTCTCGTGTGTGTGGGCAGCCGCAGGCGCGTTGGCGTCACGTGTTGAGGATCTCCAATCGACGACCATGCCCTTGACGATGCTATTGACGGTGGTCTATGTCCTGGGATTCACTGCACAAGGGAGTTTCCGAGTGATGATGTCCTATGTGCCGATCGTGTCCTCGGTGTTGATGCCGGCACGGATGGCTGACGGGGAGGCGGTTTGGTGGGAGGCCATTCTCTCGCTGCTGATCACTGTCTTGTTCGCCTATGTGACCGTCTACATCGGAAGCCGTATCTATCGCCGCACCTTGCTGCAGACTAACGGCAAACTGGGATACCTGCAGGCGTTGAGAATCAAAGACTAACGCCTAGCCAAGGTGACCGCCGCATACGCTGCGTCACGGAAAGAGACAATGAAGCGTCCGGGATCTGACCCCACAGAGTCAGACCCCGGACGCTTAGCAATTAGATTGTTCTAGCTCGGCGATCCCGGCCAAACTAAGGCATGAGGTATTGCGGACGCCGGGATCGCAACCAGGTTAGTCATCCCAGGCGCGCTTCATCGTGTCCGGGATAGGGCCGGTGCGTCCAGCCGGGCCCTTATCGAGTGAGTCAATGACGGCCATCTCCTCAGCCGTCAGCGTCACCGACAAAGATCCGAGGTTCTCTTCCATGCGCGAGCGCGTCGAGGTCTTCGGGATGGTGATGAATCCCTTCATCAGGTGCCAAGCCAGAATGGCCTGGGCGACGGTGCATCCGTGGGCCTTGGCGATCTGGTCGATCTGCTCATTTTCTAGCAGACGAGCCCGGGCGAGCGGGGACCACGATTCAATCGCGATGCCGTGATCCCTCGAGTATTTGACGGCCTCGGCATTTGAAAAGAATGGGTGAATCTCGATCTGGTTCACCGCCGGGACGATGGTGGCCTTCTCAGACAAGGTCTCCAGATGGTGTGGCTCGAAGTTAGATACCCCGATGGAGGCGGCCCGTCCGTCCTTGACGAACTCCTCCATCGTCAACCAGGTTGAGGTGAAGTCGCCGCCATATTCCATCGGCAACGGCCAATGGATCAGGAACAGATCAACATAGTCGAGCTTCATTTTTTCTAGAGACTCGGCAAAACTGCGCCGGGCAGCCTCGGGCTCGTGGTTGGGGTTGTCGAGTTTGGTGGTGATGAAGATGTCTTCGCGTGCAATACCTGAACGGCGGATTCCCTCAGCCACCTCGGCCTCGTTCCCATACATCTGCGCCGTATCGATGTGCCGGTAGCCCACTTCGATAGCGGTGCAAACCAGGTCTGCGGCGGTCTCCGGGGAAATCTTGTAGGTGCCAAACCCAAGCTGCGGGATGGTTTTTCCAGAATTCAACGTAATCAAGGGGGTATCCATACCCCTATTGTGGTCGAGGACCCCATTTCTTGGCACTGATCGGCAGAAATCAACCACAACCGGGCGGGCTCGCCGCCAACCGTGCGTGGTGAACGGAGGCTGGAGTGGGCTGGACCAATTTTCATCACCGGAATTGAGCTGCGATTCACCGTAGCGACTAGGTATAATAAGCCCCGATTATGTCTCATACGTCTGCCGTAAGAAGTTTAGGTAGTAGAGGGGAAGCGGCTTATGGTAGAAGATTCATCATCGGGAACCTTGCGCAGTGCCCGGCTCTTTTCACAGTTACTTCTGTTCTTGGTCCCCCTCGCCCTGATCGGCGTATACGTCTGGACGATTTCTGCACAGGCAGAGGATCCCGCCGTCAAAGCTGCGATCGTCAACCTCGACAAGGGGTATTCCGGGCACGATTTCACGGTTCCGCTAGGACGTCAACTCTCCGCCAAACTCACCTCTGAGGTCCACACGAATAACATCTCCTGGGTAGAAGTCAGCCCTCAAATCGGCGAGGAGGGTGTGCGGTCAGGCAAATATGTGGCCTTGCTGGTGATCCCGGCCAACTATTCCGAGACTGTTATCAAATCCATGGCCGACCCTAACTACAAGGGCAAGGCTGTGATTGAGATGACTTCCTCTCCGATCACCGGGGTCGAGCAATCCTGGGTTGCCCAGCAACTCGTGTCCTCTGCGATGCTGTCTACCGGGACGGGAGCCGTCAATACCTACCTGTCATCGATCTATCTCGACGTGAAATCGAGAGCGGACATGGTCGACTTCTTGGCCCAAAGCAGCCGCGAAGTCGGCAATGATCTCTACCAACTTCCTGCCGGGATGGATCGGATCGACGGTGATTTGCGGACAGCTGATGGCGCAATCAGTGAGGCTAAGCGTCGTGGCGTCGCGACGTCCAAGAACATAAACTCGGCCCGTGGCCAGATTATTACCGGACGTAATCGTGACATCACCACCGTCGTGGAGATGTCCAGGATGTCGTCTTCTACCGTCGGCATCTTGAAGAGAGCTAGCTGGATTGTCAGGGAAGCTTCCAGCAATGCCCACCAGGCAGCGGCGAATGGGGCCAGCATCGCTCGCTCCACAGAGCATGGAAGCCACGCTAACGCCAATATCAATGCCGCCGGGTCGCAAGCGAACTCCTTTGTGAGTCAAGCTCGAGAAATCTTTAGTAGGGCTTCGTCAAACCAGGCCGTCATCAAAGAACAGTCACGTCAACTGGTGGGGGCTTCTTCCTCCCTTGCCGCAGCTTTGTCGTCATTCTCATCTGACGTCAGCCACACCGTCGATCAGCTCCTTGGCCCTCCCCGCGCCTTTCATGGCCCCAGGGAGAGGTCAGCCCGATCAGCGGGTGAGACTACTGGCTCCCCCATCCTTGAACTCGCAGACAAGCTGGACGCTATCGCAGACGAGATCGTCTCACCGCAAGCCCAAATCAACGCGCTTGCCACCTTGATGAAAACCTCCGTCAAGGATGCGCAAATGCTAGATACCTTCCTGAACAGTTATCGCGACAAGATGCTGCCAGTAATCATCGAGTCTGCAACCTGCAATAGCGGCGAATCCCTGTCCAGCTACTGCCAGGGCTGGCTTCGCGGGGTGAAAGCGGGTATTGATTCGGCGACCATCGCCTTCGAGAATATGCAGATTCTCGATAAATCCCAGGCGAATTTGGAATCGGTGCAGAAGGCGGCCGCGCTGGTTGATGAGATGAAAGCCAATGACGAACGTCGCGCCACCGGTTTGCGTGAGATAGCGAAGTCCTTGCGCAAGATCGCCGCCGAGATCGGCTCAGCCAAGCCAAGTGTCCTCGATGATCCCGAGGTGAGGTCGGCGCTGAAGACGATGGTGGTGACGGCCGAAGACTTGCATCAGCGTGCCGAAGATGTCGACGGACAAGCCAAGGCTATCGGGGCAGCCGCGGACCAGATGGGTGCCGACGAGGACGCACTCAACCAGGCCTTAGATTCGTCTGAGAAGAAACTTCAGTCGATGCTGGTGTCGGCCGCCGTCGTGGAAGAATCCCTCAAATCGGTCTCCCGCTCCGCCCAACAACTATCGGCGAACCTACAGCGGGTGGATCAGGGTGTGACCGAGGTTGGCGAGGCTGTTGACGAATCCACCTCGACGGCCTCATCGCTGACCCAAAAGAACCATGCCCTACATCGAGACCTGTCCTCACCAAGCAGTGCAGTCAACCAAGGGGTCGCGCTGTTGCAGGAGGCCGCGCGAGGATCCGTCGAGGTGCAAAACACGATGGAAACCTCTAAGGCTCTCATCTCAGACGCTCGCAGCGCGACGGCCGATACCCGCAAAACTGCGGTCAAGAGCGTTGACGGATATGCCGATCTAGAACACAGCTTGTCTACCTCGGCCAAGGAATTAGGTCAGATCGCTCACGTCCCGCATTTGGGTGCTGCTAGCAATAGGGGATCGTTGGAGATCAAATCCGCCAGTGTGAACCTCGGCCCGACCGGCTCTATCGTCGCCGCGCTGGTGCTGGCCACCGCCTTGTGGATCGGTGCCTTCGTCCAGTGGGCCCACCGCCCGCTCCAATCTGAGATGGAAATCAGGAACTCGGTGTTGTCCACCTTGCGGGTCAACCTCGCCAAGTCAGCGGTGGTTCCGCTGATTCAGGCCGGGGGCTCGTCGATCCTGGCTGGGTGGGCATTCAAACTGAACTTCCCTGAGTTCATCTTGCTCGTCGCTGCCGCGGCGCTAGTCGGGTTGACCTTCTCCATCATTTTCTGGCTGTTGAAGTCTATCTCTAGAACACTGAGCAGCCTGGTTGGGTTCACCATCGCCTTCCTTGCCATGATCGTCACCTTCACATCACAAATCCCCACCCAGATGGAATTACTGGTTCAGTTCACCCCGCTCTATCCGGCAATTTCATGTTTCCGCAAGGTGTTGTCGGGGACAGTCCCGTGGCAGAGCCTGGGTGTGTTGATGGTGTGGTTCTGTGTCGGCCTGATCTTGTTGATGGCGCAGATCTACTCGTCAACCCATAACAAGGAACTGGTCGCGGTTCAGTAGCTAGGCAGATGGTGATTTTCGCTGAAGGCTCGCCCGTCGCGGGCAGCAACCCAACATGGAGTGATCGGGCAGTGAAGCCAAAACCTAGTTCAACACCACGCGGTCAAACCGGGCCGTGGTTGTGCGAAGGTTGACCGGGACAAAATCGCCCACCCCCACACCAGGGTCACCTGGGACGAAAACCACGCAGCACTGCATGTGTGGTGGCTCGACGAGGAAGCTCTGCTTTGCCCCGATCTCGAAAGGTGAACGCACCCGGTGGGTGATGACATGGGCAGATTCAGCAATGACGATGGCGCGCTGACGCCAGGTCTTTGCCGTGCCGGGAGCAGCCATTGACACCCCGTGAGAGGTTCCGCCCGACAGAACCATGATCACACCGTCCCGAGGCACCCGATTCTGCCAGTAGCCGACTCGTTCACCCCGGCGGACCGGATGAATCGCCAAGACCTGGGACATGATTTCGTAGCCGTGGCAGCCGCACCACAAACCGGTGCCTACCCGCAGCCGGGTGGAGACTCCCCGGCTAGACATCTGCTGACTCAGCGCCCGGTATTCGTCCGAGGGGATATGGGACAGCCACAGCGTCCCGGACCGGGTTTGCAACGCTTTTGCAACTAGCGAGTTAATCTCGTCAAGGTCGGTGTGGCTGAGCGGGAAATGGAAGGCCCAGCCAGCGAAATCGAGACGGTCAAGGGCAGATAGTGACTGGTGAAGTTGGTCTGCCTCAATCCCGAAGCGACGCATCGAGGTGACCACCTCGACCACCACCGGCTTTCCTGGGTAGGTGTGAGCTAGGGCCGTCAGATCATCGAGAGAAGAGACCGTGAGGATGGTGCCGGGATCGTCAGCAACGTCATGGGCATCGAACTCAGCCGGGCTCCACGGATTCAGCACCAAGATGGAGCCGTCCCAGCCGGCTCGACGAGCCTCGGCAACCTCAGCGTTCACCCCGACGGCCAGGACGTCCGAGGCCATCCGCTGAGCCTGTTCGACCAGGACCGGCATGGTGAATCCGTATCCGTTGCCCTTGGCCACCGGGACGATCCCGGGGATTGACTCCTTGACTTCATCCATGTGGGACTGCCACACCTGGCGGTTGATGACTAGGTCGAGAGACATTGGCGCTTACCCCCGGTTCATGTAGAGAGAAAAGGCGCGGTAGATCAGCGGGTTGATCGGGTAGTCCCATTCGCCGATGAATGCCGTCGCTTGGCCTCCGGTGCCGACCTTGAACTGGATCAGCCCAAGTTCTGGGTTAGCGTCGGTGATCCCCTCGGTGATGCCGCGCAGATCATAGACTGAGGCGCCTTCGGCGATGGCGTCTTGGATCATCTGCCACTGGACGGCGTTGGATCCGCGTGCCTGGCGGTGTTCGGTCGTAGACGCGCCGTAGGAATACCAGCAGTGACGGTTGACCTTAATCCAGGTAGTCGCTGCGATCACCTGGCCTTGGTATTTAGCGAGGTAGACCCGCATCCGGTCGACCCCGTCGGCATTCAATGCGTCCCACATCGTCTCGAAGTAGTGCAGCGGGCGGCCAGTGAAGTGGTCGCGCTCGGCAGTTTCGAGATACACCTTGTGGAAGGCTGCGAGGTCATTCCGGTCCCCGCGCCGGACTTCGACGCCCAACTTGGCGGCCCGTTTGATATTGCGTCGCCACAACTGGTTCATCCCTTTGAGTACCTCGTCGCAGGATTTGCCATCAAGAGGCAGCATGAAGTTGAACCGAGGCTGGCCGGATTGGAAACCTGTGGTCTTTTCCTTCGGCGGAATCCACCCAAGACGGTACAGCTCCCGGCTCAATCTCACCGCGTCCAGGTCGACTTCGTCAGCAGAGACGTCCGAGAGGACGCCGTAGCGTTCGTCGGCGATGGCGTTCTTAATCGTGGACGCATACCAGCGGCGGTGGACCAGGGTCGGGCCGATCCGAACCGCGAATGCCTTCTGGGTGGCGGCGTAGTTCACCAAGGCGTTGACGGCAGCGGCGGTGTCGACGCGGCGCCAATCCAGGATCGGACCCTCCGGCAGGTAGGCCAGGCAGCGGGAAGACTTGGGGATGTTGCGGTAGAGGACGAGGGCCGCACCGACGAGTTCGTCACCGGCGAAAAACCCGATGCTTTCGTGACGCCAGTCGGGTTTCACGAGCCCCCAGGACGGTGTCTGCAGGAAGGAGATCTCGTCTGAGTCCGCGCGTGAGGCGATGAACTCCTCGTGTCGCTGGGCGGAGATGGGTTCCACCACATAGGTGGTGGGTAGGGAAGTGCGTCTCGGTCTCATTCAGTTCTTGCCTCTCTTCCACCAGCGACGGCGGGATTTGGCTTTCTTGACAGTGTCTGGGCGGGCAGAGTCACGGTTGAGCGCGGTGTGGTCACCCACCTGCGCACGCTCGATCGCGATGGTGCGGGCGTATTCCGCTAGGGTCTTGCGTCCGTAGGCGAGGGCGGTGGTGTCGTGGAGTTCCAAGACCTTGCGGCGAATCCGCTCATTGAATTCATGGGCGATCTCGCCGACGGAAGGGTACATCGGTTCGCCAATCACGACGTGAACATCTGGACGTCCTGGTTTCCAGCGCTTCTGACGATAGGGCCAGGCTTCGTAGGCGCCAACCAATGCCACCGGAATACAGGGGACATTGCGTGAGATACACAAGGCGGCGGCACCAGGCTTGAACGGGCCCATCGCTCCGGTGCGTGACCTAGTCCCCTCAGGAAAGATCAGCAACGGGACCCCGTCAGACAGCAACTTCCCGGCGATACCCTTTTGCCCGCGACCGCTACCGCGATTGACCGGGAAAGCATTGAAGAACAGGCGCACCGGTGCTGAATGCCACCAGTGGTCGAAGAAATAGTCTGCGGCAGCCCCCGTCGCCAAATGTTTGGTGAGCCGCTTCGGCAAGGCGGTAAAGAGCAGCGGGGTATCAAAGTGCGAGGAGTGGTTGGCTATGACGACGTAGGCTCCCTTGACGTGATTGAGGTGGGCCCGGCCGTGGACGTGAATCTTGATCGCGCTAGCCAAGGCGGGTTTGAGCAGAATCGTCTGCACCGCCCTCCTGATGAAGGCTGCCGAGCCGGAGGTGTAGCGGCTATCCTCACTGTGAGATTCAACGGGCAGGATCGGTGGACGTGCCGGGGATATATCCTTTGACACCTGAGCCCTAGCCCGCTTCTTCATATCCGCAAGTTTCTGGGCGATGCGGTTCTGCTCGCGACTCATGCATCCTTCTTTCGGCTGGACACCAGAGCCTTAGAAATCATCCGGATCAGCCTCGTCGGAACCCGCTGGGCCAAGAAGATCGCTACCTTCCAGCGCAAGGACGGGACCACCACATCTTTGCCATCCTGGACGGCGCGCAACGTTTCCGCAACTACCTGATCGGCGGGGACCCAGACGATATTCGGGTAGTGGGTGGAGATACCGGCGCGAGAATGGAACTCGGTGCGTACCCAGCCTGGGCACACTGCGGTGGCGGTGACGCCGGTGCCGTCAAGTTCAATCGACAAGGCCTGGGTGTAGCGCAGAACGAAGGACTTGATCGCAGAATAGACACCTTGCATGATCCATGCAGAGGCCGAGGCGATATTGATGATTGTTCCGGTACCGCGCTGCTTCATTGCGCCAGCGGCAGCACCGGAGATGCGCATCAGTGCCGTGCACATCACGTCAACAGCGCTGATGTAGAACGGCTCGTTGGCGGGTTTGTCGAGACCGCCGTGCAGCCCGAAACCGGCGCAGTTGACCACGACGTCAACGGGTTCGTCTCTGATGATCTGAACAACCTGGTCGACGTCGTCAGCCTTGGACAGATCGGCGGTGACGAAACGTGCTGTTACACCGTAGTAGGACTCCAAGCGATCGCAGATGCGTAGACCCCGGTCGGTGTCGCGAGCAACCACGATGACGTCGTAGCCGCGTTGGGCGTAAGTCCGTGCGAAGGCGTGCCCCAAACCTGAGGTTCCACCAGTAACGAGTGCCAGTGCCATGACAACTAAAATACGTCATCGGGGTGAGGGTCACCAGGCTAAAGCGTGGGTATTCCTCGAAAACCGACACCCCTTCTCGGCCTAGTTGAGGACCCGGATGACCTCGTGAGCCATGGCGAGCTCTTCGTTCGTTGGCACAACCAGCACCGTGATCGTGGAATCTGGGGTGGAGATCACCTGCGGTTGCGAGAAACGCTGATCGTTGATCTGCTCGTCGAGGCGGATTCCAAGGAAAGAGAGCCGGTTGCACACGCGCTGGCGCACCAGTGGAGAGTTCTCGCCGACGCCTGCGGTGAAGGTGAGTGTGTCTAATCCGCCCAGGAGTGCGTGGTAGGAGCCGATATAGGAAACCAGGCGGTGGATGTAGACGTTCATCGCCTTGATCGCTGCTTCATCGCCGTCAAGGATGGCATTCTCGACGTCACGCATGTCGATCATCCCGCACATCCCGAACATCCCGGAACGCTTGTTGAGCAAGTTGTCGACCTCGTCGATGGACATGCCTAGATTGCGGCAGAGGAAGACCGGCAGTGAAGGGTCGAGGTCACCGGAGCGGGTGCCCATCACCAATCCGCCGAGGGGGGTGAGCCCCATCGAGGTCTCGATCGGAGAGCCGCCGTCAATAGCTGAAATCGAGGCGCCGTTACCAAGGTGGCACACGATCTGCTTCAACTGGGACAGTGGCCGGTTGAGGTGTTTGGCAACCTCACCGGAGACGAACTTGTGGGAGGTGCCGTGGAATCCGTACTTGCGGATCCGGTGTTCTTGCGCAACCTCTCGATCAATGGCGTAGGTGGTGGCTTCTTCGGGCAGGGAAGAGAAGAAAGCGGTGTCGAAGATCGCGACGTGTTTGACGTCGGGGAGCACCTCGCGGGCGGCCTTGATCCCGGCGATCACCGGCGGGTTGTGCAGTGGGGCAAGCCCCGACAATTCCTGCATCTTGTCCACCACGGCGTCGGTGATGACGGTGGTGTCGCGGAAGGTCATCCCGCCGTGGACACTGCGGTGGCCAACAGCTTCGGCGGCCGAAAGATTCGGGCCATGCTCGGTGAACATCGCGACGACGGATTTCAAGGCCTCGGTGTGGTTAGGCAGCAGGGTGCTCAGCTCGAATGCCTGGCCGTCAACCTTGTGTTCAATATGTCCGGGTGTGGAATCTCCGATCTTTTCAACCAGACCCTTAGCCATCACTGACTCAGTTTCGGTATCGATCATCTGATATTTGATCGATGAAGAGCCACAGTTGAGGATCAGAATCGGCTTGGACATTGAATCTCCTTCATTACGGCAGGCATCATTGCGGCACATATCGTCGTGATCTTATCAAGACGTCAACGACCTGCACCCAGAAACGTCTTGATCGTTAAATCGGGTTAACCGGGATGATCCGGTTAACCCCTGGTCGGCTTGGCTTTATTGCTTCGGCGGCGATGTCCGCTATTCGGACTGAGCCTGAATCGCCGTGAGGATGACGGTGTTGACGATGTCTTCCACCAAAGCACCGCGAGATAGGTCATTGACAGGCTTCTTCAACCCCTGCAACAGCGGGCCGATAGCGATCGCGCCAGCAGTGCGTTGGACAGCCTTGTAGGTGATATTTCCGCATTGCAAATCCGGGAAGACGAAGACATTGGCTTTGCCGGCAACCGCTGAGCCTGGGGCCTTCTTCTTCGCCACGATCTCATCCACGGCTGCATCAAACTGGATCGGCCCCTCAATCGGCAGTTCGGGTGCCTTGGCTCGGGCAAGTTCGGTGGCGGCGCGGACCTTATCAACGGCGGGCCCTGATCCAGAGTTCCCGGTGGAGTAGGACAACATCGCGACCCTCGGCTCAATCCCGAACGCCTTGGCGGTGGCTGCGGTCGAGACGGCGATATCGGCGAGATTCTCCTCCGTTGGCTCTGGGGTGACAGCGCAGTCAGCGAAGACCCACACGTCAGAATCGAGACACATAAAGAAAGCGCCGGAGACGATCGAGACTCCCGGGCGAGTCTTGACGAATTCGAGGGACGGACGGATCGTATTCGCCGTGGTGTGGGAAGCGCCGGAGACCATGCCGTCAGCCATGCCCAAGAACACCATCATGGTGCCGAAGTAGGAAGGGTCAGCCATCTTTTCGCGGGCCTGTTCGATGGTGACGCCCTTCTTCGCGCGCAGCTCGGCGTATTTTGCAGCGAACTGTTCAACCAGCTCAGCGTCATTCATGGACTGAATCCTCACGCCGTCCAGATCAAGGCCAAGCTTTCCAGCGCGGGCCAGGACGTCGGATTCCTCGCCGAGAATGACGAGTTCTGCCACGCCAAGTTTGACGATCTCCGCCGCAGCTTGGATGATCCGATCGTCGTCAGATTCGGGAAGGACGATGGTTTTAAGGTTCGACTTCGCCATCGAAACCATGGCGGCCTGGAAGGCCTGCGGGGATGAGGTGTGGTCTGTGCCGGGGCAGCAATGCTGGTTGTTTTCGCTCATGACAGTGACCTTACCTCGATACTAGCTAAGCTGCCTTGTCAATTGCGCGATCGTGCTGGGAGCCTGTCATGAATGAGCAGCGGCAGACGAACGCGGGGTGCAGTGGTCAATCATGTGGCCGAAACCAAGCGCAGCCACGACCGCGATTCCCCCGCACGTCCAGATAGTCCATGTCCCCATCCCCAAGATGGACAACACCACCTCCACGATGGTCACCAAACCGAAACACGCCAGGAATCCAGCAGTCCAGGCCATCACCCGGCGAGTTGACGCGGGATGGGTGCGGGTGAACCAGCCGAGGGAAATCAGCGAGGCGAGGAGGACGATAGTCGCCCCAGCGATACCCGTCTGCCCCGGCAAATACACCAACAACAAGGTGATGATCACGGCAACGATCGCGTATCCGGCAACAAGGAGGGCCAGAAGATGATGGGTCTTGGTGAGTTTCTCCTTATCCCAGCGATGTGTCTTAGTGGGACTAGGGGATGGGCGTTGGGCGTTGACCATGTCTGAACCGTAACCCGTTTTCTACCTCCATGCGAGCATTGCCCACGGGTCAAACAGATTTCATCGTCTTTTCCGGTTCAGCCCCGGCGTGGAGCCATCAACAACCGCCTGGCTTGGTGAAGCTTCGGTGACTGAGACTGGGGGCAGGATGATTCGTTGACGTTGACGGTTTTCGTCCGACCCGTCCGATTTGTCCATAAAGTAGAGGCATGACTCTTCGGATCGGATCCCACACCAACACCATCGATGTGATCAGCGGTGCCCGCCAGATGGAGGTCGATCTGATCCAAATCATGTTAGGCGACCCCCAAAG
The DNA here is from genome assembly GCA_023442485.1 of Actinomycetes bacterium. Lineage (GTDB taxonomy): Bacteria > Actinomycetota > Actinomycetes > Propionibacteriales > Propionibacteriaceae > JAEZZG01. The sequence continues at coordinate 21,244 of JAEZZG010000039.1, forward strand.
CTGGAAAGCTCCTCGGGTTGACTATCCCGGCGGTGCCAGCGCGCTGAAAGCGGACGCCGCCGAGGCCGGGATTGGCATCGTCGTCCATTCCCCCTATGTGATCAATGTCGCCTCGACGAATAATCGAATCCGGATTCCGTCGCGGAAACTCCTTCAACAGACGGTCAACGCTGCGGCCGAGATCGGTGCCCTCGGCGTGGTCGTCCACGGCGGCCACGTCACCGTCAACGATGACCCCGTATTCGGCTTCGACAATTGGCGCAAGTGTGTTGAGGGGCTGGAGTTCCCCGTCCCGATCTACATCGAGAACACGGCAGGCGGGAAGAACGCCATGGCCCGCTATCTGGAACAGATCGACCAGTTGTGGGAGTTCATCTCCCGATCCAAGAATGCCGCTCACGTCGGTTTCTGCCTCGATACCTGCCACTCTCACGCCGCTGGGCTAGAGCCGGAAGGCCTGGTGGACAAGGTCATGGCGATCACAGGCCGGATCGACCTGGTTCACTGCAATGATTCACGCGACGAGTTCGCCTCCGGTGCCGACCGTCACGCCAACCTCGGGTCAGGCTTCTACCATCCTGATGATCTGGTGAGGATCGTCGTCGAAGCCGACACCAATACCATCATCGAAACTCCCGGCGGTATTGAAGAACACCGTGCTGATATCGCCTGGTTGAGGGATCGAATCTGACCGTGACGGTGTCGGTGCAACCGCGTTGTTCACCGTCGATTCGCAGTCGTTGAAGATGTGTGGATTTGGCTATGATGGACCAGACGTGACCGCATCCGTTCATCTGTGAAGAGAACGAGGGAGGGCGGCGGCTGATCAGTGGGCACTCATCCTCTCGTCTTGTTGTCGCACCAGTCCAGTACTTCGTGGCACCACTTGAGGAGGCAAAGTGGCAACGGTTCCCAGCTTTCACCTAGGCGACCCCCACGTTGCGCGACTTCTTGAAATCACCTGCACCCGTTTCGCGGATCTGCCTGCCTTGCGCTGGCTTGAGGACGAAGATTGGGTGGTGATGACCTGGCGGGAGGTCCAGGCCAAGGTCCACCAGATCAGTCGTGCCCTCATTTCTGCCGGGATTCAGCGATCAGACCGAGTCGCGATCTTCTCCCACAACGTCGCGGAGTGGCTGCTGTGTGACTGGGCGATCATGTCTGTTGGTGCCGCCACGGTCGCCATCTATTCCACCTCGACGCCGGACCAGATCGCCCACATCCTCTCCGATTCCGGTTCGTCAATGATCTTCGTAGAAACCACGACGGAGGCTGAGCGGGTTGCCGAGGTTATCGACGACCTGCCGTCGGTCAAACAGATCGTCTCCTTCCGTCCGGTATCCCCGACGGTGAGCGCCCCCGTGACAAGTTTGGCGGAGTTCTGTCTCGACGAGATCGACTCTGACGGAGAGTTGGAGCGTCAACGCCGCTCCCGCCTGGCTGAACTGAGCACCAACGATCTGAACTCCATCGTCTACACATCCGGCACTACCGGCAATCCCAAGGGCGTGATGTTGAGCCACCGCGCGATGATGGCTCAGATGGACAGTCTCAGTCGTCACATCTTCATGGACCTCGACGATCACTCCCTGTGTTTCCTACCGCTGGCCCACGCCTTTGAACGCGGCTGGTCCACCTACGTGATGCTTCACGGCAGCATGAATACGATGTTGCCGAACCCGCGCGAAATCGCCGACATGATGGTCAAGGCCAAACCCACCATGATGGTGTCGGTGCCGAAACTATTCGAGACGGTTTACCGGGTCGCCCACGAAAAGGTGGCTGAATCCCCCACCAAGAAAAGAATTTTCAACTGGGCTTTGCGCGTAGGTGACCAGGCGCAATGCTGCCATCGCGCCGGTGAGAAGCTGCCTTGGCGGCTGCGGCTAGCCCTCCCCATCGCCGACAAGCTCGTGTTGCACTCGATTCGGAGAGCGGTTGGTGGCCGCAAGCGGATCTTCGTCTGTGGGGGTGCCGCGATGCGTCCAGAGGTGGAGACCTTCTTCGCAGCCGCAGGGCTTCCTGTGCTCAATGGCTACGGGATGACGGAGGCTGCTCCGCTGATTACCTTCAACTCCCCTGATATTTTCAAGGTCGGTACCGTCGGACGGGTGATGCCCGGCGGTGAACTGAAGATCGGCCAAGATGGCGAGATCTGTTACCGGGGGCCGAACCTGATGGATAGTTACTGGAATAACCCGGAAGCCACCGCCGAAACCATTATTGATGGTTGGTTGCACACCGGAGACGTCGGCACCATCGACGAGGACGGATTCTTGACGATTACCGACCGTCTCAAAGACATCATCGTCACCTCGGGCGGGAAGAATGTCGCCCCACAGCCGATTGAGGGCATGATTCTGGCGGACCCGTTCTTCGAGCAAGCCGTGGTGCTAGGTGATGATCGTCCTTTCCTGACGATGCTGATGAAGCCGTCAATGCCGAAGATGAGCGAACTCGCTGATTCCTTACATCTGAGTTTCGAGAACCTGACCGATCTGATGGATAACCAGGAAATTCTGGAATGGGTCAAGAAGCGAATCTCGAAGTTGACTGAGAAACTTCCGTCCCAGGAGCAGATTCGCGATATCCGGATTCTGCCGGAGGGCTTTTCTTTGGAGAATGGCTTGATGACGCCGTCTTTGAAGATCAAGCGCCGTGAGGTCGAGGCAAGGTTCAAGAACCTGATCGACGAGATGTATGAGAAGGTGGCTGAATCCCGCAAGGCAGCTATGCGCGCCGCGAAGGCTGTCACTGAGGTGTTGACGAAGAAGGACGACGAGCACACCGATCCCGACTCGGGTGGGGGTGCAGTCTCTACGGACAGTGATTCCTCGTCTGCCGACATTGCTGAATCTGAGATGACAAACTGATCAGAGCACTATGATTGTGGTGGCGCAGGCCGTCCCGTCTTTATCAGGCTGACTAGGAGCTGTATTCTCGGGCGGATGTGCTGTGGCCATGGCAGAGTGGCCATATCAGGTGTTTCGTCATGCGATCACACCGATAACGATGATGTTGCCCGCACGGTACGGGTCATGACTGGATACCGGTCGCACAAAAAAATTCTGTGGTTCCAGACGTAAACGCCTACTCCCACCTCGTTCGATGATGAACGCTGACACTTGGAGGAAATCAATGAGCATTCGTGAATCCGACCCCGTGGTTATCGCTATTGACTCGTCAACCACGTCGACGAAGGCCATCGTCGTCGATACTGACGGCAAGGTCATCGCCCAGGGCAAACATGAACTGGATCTGCTGAATCCCGTGGGCAGCCACTTCGAGCACCACCCCGAACAGTGGTGGCAGACCACTAACGAGGCTATTCACGACGCCGTGTGGCAGCTATCTCCGGCTGACCGCGGCCGGATTGCCGCGTTGTGTATGACTCACCAGCGTGAAACCTTCGCGCCCTTCGACGAAGAGGGCAACCCGTTGCGTACCGGCATCATCTGGATGGACGGCCGTGCCACCGACCAAATCCTCAAGTACGGCACCGAAGAGATCCATAAACTCTCAGGTAAGCCAGCCGACATTACCCCCGCGATCTACAAGATGGCCTGGGTGAAGGAGAACCAGCCTGGATTGTTGGAGAAGGCACACAAGATTGTTGATGTTCACGGCTACCTGACCTTCAAGTTGACTGGAAAGTGGGCGACGTCGACGACCTCCGCCGACTCCCTCGGTCTCTACGAGATCGCTAAGCTCGACTTCTCTGATGAACTACTCGAGATTGCCGGTGTGCGCCGCGATCAGATGCCTGAACTGTTCAAGCCAGGTGAGTTGATCGGCGAAGTCAAGCCGGAAATCCGTGAGGCCTGGGGGATTCTGCAGGATTTGCCCCTGATCTCTGGTTTGGGCGACGGCCAGGCAGCCGGGATCGGCTCGGCAGCAGTCACCCCCGAGGTGCTCTACCTCAATATGGGAACCGCAGTCGTCGCGGGTGTGATGGCTGACGAATATGCCTACGGCAAGGCATATCGCACCCTCGCCGGTGGTATCCCAGGCAAGTTCGTCCTGGAAATCTTGCAGTCCTCTGGGGTTTTCCTGCCGACGTGGTGGCGTCGCGCTCTGGGCAACCCCGCCCTCAAGGGTGCCCCGGATCCGGCCCTTGACGAAGCCGCAGCTAAGGTCTCGATCGGCTGCGGCGGCCTATTCACCATGCCTTATTGGAACGCCGTCCAGTCTCCGCACTGGGACCCGGCTGTCCGTGGCGCCCAGATCGGTTGGCAAGGTATTCATGACCGCGCCGCGATGTACCGCTCGATCCTCGAAGCCATCTCGATCGAGTTCCGCCGTAACCTCGAGGCGCTGCAGTCCTCGACTGGTGTCAAGGTGACCACGATCCGCGCCATGGGTGGCGGTCTGCGTTCTAAGCTGTGGCGTCAGATTCTCACCGACGCCGTCGGTTTGCCGATCACCGCCTGCACCGAAGACGAGATTTCCGCCCTCGGCGCCGCCATCATCGGCATGTCCTCGACTGGCGTCTTCGGCGATAAGTCCATCGCGACCGCTGCCAATGCTATGGCGAAGTTCGGTGACGTGAGCGAACCGAATATGGATAACTACCAGATTTACGGTGAGATCTCCGAGATTCAATCCAAGATTTACGGTGCACTGCTGCCGCTCGAAGACGATGTGCGTCGATTCGCCGAGAAATACCCCAACAAGGCCGCCTTGAAGGAGGAAACTGAATAATGCGTGCCTGGATTTTTTACGAGCCCGGAGATCTGCGGCTCGAAGATATCGACGAGGTTCATGCTGGGCCAGGGGAAATCCGCGTCGACGTGAAGGCGGCTGCTACCTGTGGCACAGACCTGAAGAGTTATCGTCGTGGACATCCGACCATCTTTTCGACCCTTCCGGCACGGTTTGGGCATGAATTCTCTGGGATCGTCTCCGAGGTCGGTGAAGGAGTCACCGATTTCGCCGTCGGTGACCGCGTCGTAGCCGCCAACACGGCCCCGTGTGGGTCCTGCTGGGCTTGCCAGATCGGCCGCGAATCCTTGTGTGAACACCTCGAATATCTCAATGGAGGGTTTGCCGAGAAGATCGTTGTGCCCGCCAAGATCGTCGCTCGAAACACCTATAAGATTCCCGAGAGCTTGGCTTTCGAGGCTGCAGCACCGCTGGAACCGTTGGCGTGTGTGGTTCATGGCGTCGCCGAATCGGGTATCAAGATGGGCGACACCGTCGTGGTTTGTGGTGCAGGCCCGATTGGCCAGATGTTTATCTCCCTGGTCCAGTTGCGTGGAGCCAGCGTGATCGCCGCCGATATGAGTCAGGGACGCCTCCAGCAAGCCCTCGACGCGGGGGCAGTCGATGTCGTCAACCTCACCGGCTTGGAGACCCCGGCTGAATGTGCCGCCGCGATCAAGAAGGTTACCCCTCACGGCCGGGGCGCTGACGTCGGGATCGAAGCCACCGGCTACGCCCCAGCCTGGGAACAAACCATCCAGTGTTTGCGTCCAGGCGGTACCGCAGTGCTATTTGGCGGCCCGAAGAAGGGTTCTGAAGTCACCTTCAACCCGGTTGACATGCACTACCACGAATACACCCTCAAAGGGGTCTACCACCATCAGCCGCGCTATGTGAAGACGGCTGTGGAGCTGTTGTCGTCGGGCAAGTTCGACGGCATGAGCCTGTGCACCGAAGTCCGTCCCTTGGAAGCCCTGATCGACTCCCTCGAAGACATGGCTCAAGGCAAGGGCTCGAAGTACATCCTCAAGCCATGAAAACTGGCCTGGTGATACACAAGAAAGTGAGAATGATATGGCAGTGATTACCATCCTGGGCGCCGGAGCGATGGGTTCGGCCCTGTGCACCCCCGTCGCTCGCGCAGGCTGGGAGGTTCGCCTCTGGGGTACCTGGCTCGACGATCACCTCCTCGATGCGATCGAATCCGGCAAGAACCACCCCCGGACGGACATGCCCTTCGCCAAGGGTGTCAAGACCTATCGGTCTGATCAGCTCGAAGAAGCCATGGACGGCGCCAATGTGATCGTGATGTCGGTCGCTTCAGTTGGCGTGCCGAAGGTGACCGAAATGGCCTTGCCGGGGATGGCGAAGGCCGACGCTGTTTGGCTGACCTCGAAGGGGTTCTGTGAGGCCCCCGACGGCACGATCCAGCTTCTTCCGGACGCAATCCGGCGCATCGCGAAAGACAACGGCGTCACCTTGCCTCCGCTGGTCGCTATCGCTGGTCCGGTCAAGGCCAACGAGTGTGCCGGCGAGGAACCGACGGCGACGATGTTTGGGTGCAAGGATCTCGACGTGGCGAAGAAGTATGCTGCCGAGGCGCGTACCGATCGCTATGCCATTGACGCCTCCGACGACGAAGTAGGTGTTGAGATTTGCGCCCCGATGAAGAATGTCTACGCGATTGCTCTCGGTATCGCAGACGGGCTTCAAGAAAAAACTGGTATGCCTCACCACAATCTCAAGGCAGCGACCTTCAATCGGGCAGTCAAAGAGATGTCTCTCCTCGGTCAGGCGTTGGGTGCTAAGCCTGAGACAGCTTTTGATCTGCCAGGCGTCGGTGACCTTGAGGTGACCGGTCTGTCGGGGCGCAATAAGGTCTATGGCGTCAGGATTGGTCGCGGCGAACCTGCTAAGGAAGCCCTGGCTGAGATGGATCGTCTAGAGCAAACCGTCGAGGGTGTTCCCGCAGTGGGGCTGGCAGTCAAACTCGTCGAACAGTCTGCGCCGCAGTTGAAGCAGGAGTTGCGGCTGCTCGATGCGGTTTACCAGATCGTCAACGGCAACCCCGACGTGCTCGGATTGTTGATCCCGGCGGTCCTCCCGGCACAGCCGTAATATCCGGTTTGGCAAGGGGATTCGTCACGGATTCTGGGAGTGTTAGTGGAGGCATTTCCGAAGCTACGTTGATTTCGACCTCGGTGGACGGGGTCGAGGCGGGTAGGGTGCGGTGCGCCTAGACACTCCATACTTTGTGCACAATTTCATAGTCGTGAGCCGAGACCTTGGAGGTCTCGGCTCACTTCATCTGGGCTATGGCTGTTCGGGTGCGAGTTGGGTGTAGGACTTTGCGTGTGCCCAATAGAAGTTCGATTTCTTCTTCAGCTCAGACTGAACCTTATCTAGCCCGTCGCGTTCAAGAAGTGTGGGGGTGTTGGAAAAAAGGTTCGTGCCCAGGCCAAGTCGATCCCCGTCGATTCCGACACCCATTGCTGCCAAGATCGTCGGGAAGAAGTCGAAGGGGGCGTAGAGGCGTCCGTGCGTCCGATCCTTAGCTGGGGTGGGCTGAACTGAGTTGAAGATGAAGTTGACGATGGTCCGACGGTAGTTCGGGTCCCAGTTCTGGAAGTAGGTGTATGCCATGGACGGATGGTCGCCTGTGACGATGACGGTGGTGTCTTTGTAGAAGTCCTGCTGTTGAATCCAGCGAATGAACTGGGTGACTTGGGCCTGAGAGTAGAAGATCACGTTGGAGTACTGCTCAGGGAAGGGCCGTTCCTTGGCGTTAGGAGACAGGTAGCCTTCGGGGGAATGGGTGTCGGCGTTCTCCATCACGAAGTAGAAAGGCTTATCTTGGGCTGCCAGTCGGGTCAGCTCTTCCTTGGCGTATTCGTAGAGTTTGTCGTCTTCGTAACCCCACCACACTAGGTAGTTCGACGGCAGGATTCCGCGTGCGCGGACCTCATCCCATCCCCATAACTGAAAATGCCCGTGGTCTTGGTAGTAGGCACCGAGTTCCCCCCAGCGCATTGAGCCCGGCAGCATGAATTCGGTGTTGTATCCCTGTTCGTGCAGGAGGTCGCCGATCGTGGTGAAGGTCGGGTAGATCATGCCGTTGATGTTTGCCGAGATCGACGATTTCATCGGTACTCCAGACGACATATTCACCATTGATGAAATCGAATGGGTCGACCCGTAGGTTTGATAGGGGCCACCGAATTCGTCTCGATCGGAGAAGAATACCCCTTCGGCGTTGAGCTGCATCAGGTCCGGCATCATGTTGTAGTCGTTGTAGCCGCCGTGAGCTTTGTCGTAGAAAGAGTTTTCCATCGATTCCAGGTAAATGTGGATCAGGTTGCGTTTTTGTTGCGGCCAATGCAGACGCTCTGGGGTGGGCGCGACGTAGTTGTCCTCAATGTAGGTCGACGAGGTCAACTCGTTGGTGATGATCTCGGCCAGCGGCATCTTCTGCATCCCGAAGTTGACCGATACGCCGAGCACACCGACGCAACACACCATCGCGACGAGCCGTAGAACCCGTCCGCGAATCCGATCCTTGGCAGGGGCGTTCTTCGGTTTTTGACGCGGTTTCCCGTTGCGTCTGGTGTCGATTCGGGCTGGTTCCTTGATCTCAACTCGGTTGGCAGAGCGAGCTGATTTCCAGAGCCGGATGCGGCGAATGATGTCGCTGCGGAGGAAACCGAGGCAGCCGCCGACGAGGAAGGCGAGGATGGATGGCACCACGAACCGGTTGATCACTGGCGCTTGAATCTCTGCGGCTGTTCCCTTGACGCCGGCGGATAGGACGAAGAGGAACTGTTCAGCGGTGATCTTTTGGCCGTAGGTCAAGGTAAGTTTGGCGCCAAAAACCATCAGACCGGAGATGCCGAGCATCGCTGAGCCGGCAAGGATTAGTAGCACGTCTGTGCTGCGCCAGTGGCGATCTTGGCCGGGCAGGGGTGTGCGTCCGTAGAGCAGGGCCGCTCCAGCCGTCATGAGTGCGATCCCGGCGAGGATGATTAATGTCGACACAACATAGAACGAGGCGGGATGATGGACGAGGAATGGCTGGGAGCGCCGGAAATAAACCAAGGCTATGAAGAAGACCGAGTTGGCCACGATTCCTATGCCTAGACCTCGGGCAATGCCGAGACCGTTACGTCCGAAAAGAACCAGGTTGGCAAGAACCGACCCAACCATGGTGGCAATCATCACCGCCAAATATGCCATAGAGACTCCCTGAGGTATCGACCGTCGCCTTAGCGACTCGTGAGTTAGTGAGCAGGCCCCGAAGAGGCGGAAACTCTGGGCGTCTGGAATGGCTGTGACGTCAGAGTGGGCCTGGTGAAGAGCCACCCCGCATTCCTTGCCGAGTGGGATTTGAGGAGCGACGTGGACGGACTCGCACGCTGGCCTGAGGAGAATGGTAATGAATAATCGCCAATCCACGGTAGCTAAAGCCTCAATTTTTCTATATCGGCGAAGAATTTGCCTCCGCCATCGCCAAAAGAGCGAGAACTGTGCTGGCGTAGGATAGTCCCATGGGATTTCGGTTCAAGAAGCCTAAGGGCGGAGTGGACGTTGACGGGCTATTGACGATCATGGCTAAGCGCGGGGTGATCATTGACGTGCGCACCCCGGCTGAATATGAATCCGGGCACATCCCCGGTGCCCGCCTCATCGACACAGACACTCTCGACAGTGACCCGATCGACGCGATTTTCGGGGCGGACCCGCTCGCCGAACCCGACGCGACCCCGGTGATCGTGGTCTGCGATAACGGGCTGCGTTCGTCAACGATGGCCCGTCGTCTGCGCGAAGCAGGGCTCGACGCCTATTTCCTCGCCGGTGGTTTGTTCGCGTGGGTGAGTGCAGGGGAGTTCCTTTTGCCGGGCCCGCCCCGGTGAGATAAGCTGGCCTGTGGCGCGGGTGCGGTCGTCTGCCGTCCCCTCGTCAGCATTACGCCCTCCTGCTATGTGAAATGCGCATAGCCGTTTTAGCCCAGAGGAGGTGGAGTACGCGAATGCGCAAGTATGAAGTCATGGTCATCATTGACCCTGAGGTTGACGATCGTCAGGTAACTCCGTTGGTGGAAAAGCACACCAAGGTCATTACCAATGAAGGCGGTACGGTCGACGAAGTCGACGTATGGGGTCGTCGCCATCTGGCTTACGAGATCCAGAAGAAGTCTGAAGGTATCTATGTGGTGCTCAACGTCACCTGCGAACCTGCCACTGTGCAGGAAATGGATCGTCTGATGACGATCGATGAGCAGATCATGCGCACCAAGGTTTTGCGTCCGGAACTTCACTAGTTCCTTGCTTACTTAGCTCAACTTTCAAGGAGATCTCATCATGGCCGGTCCTCGTAAGCCTATGAATAAAAAGAAGATTGCACCGATGAAGTCGGTCAAGATCGGCAAGGTCGATTACAAAGACATCGCCTTGCTTCGTCGTTTCATTTCCGAACGCGGCAAGATTCGCGCTCGTCGTGTCACCGGTTTGTCGGTGCAGGATCAGCGCAAGATTGCGATCGCGGTGAAGAATGCCCGCGAGCTCGCCTTGCTGCCCTACACCTCGAGCAACCGATAGAAAGGCGTGGACGATGCGATTGATTTTGACTGCGCCAATCGAACATCTTGGTGTCCCCGGTGACATCGTCGAGGTTCGTGACGGTTATGGACGCAACTACCTGATTCCGCAGGGTTTCGCTATCAAGGCAACCAAGGGTGCGGAGAAGCAGATTGAAGGTATCAAGCGGGCTCGTGACGCTCGCGAGATCCGTGGCATTGACCACGCTCAGCAGGTGCGTGGCCAGCTCGAAGCTCTCGATGTCAAGGTTCCGGTGAATGCCGGTGACAATGGCCGACTCTTCGGTGCCGTGACTGCTTCCATGATCGTCCAGGCGATCCACAAGGCTGGCGGCCCTGCCGTAGACAAGCGCGCCATCACCGTCGACAAGCCGATCAAGACTGTCGGCAAGCACACCGTCGGCGTCAAACTCCACGAAGCTGTGACGGCTCACATCACCATCGAGACTGTGGCCTAACTAGCTCGCTTCGGCGCAAGCCTGTTTCTTCTTGGGTGGGAGACTTCGCTCTCCCGCCCAAGATTGTTTTAACCGACGGCTTTGCTTCCACCCCTTCCCGGGCGGTGCCGCTCCGACCGGTCTCGTCTGTCGGATTTCGCTCAGCCCAGCCGTGCTCGTTGACCCCGGCTCGCCGTCAATCTCTTCAATCAGCCACAATTGCTAGATGGTATGATGTTCCAAGCGCCTAACCGGGGTGCGAAGTTCGAGAAGGGGACGACAATGGCTGGTGAACCCACTATCACGATCTCAGGCAATCTCACCTCTGATCCAGAGCTGAGGTTCTTAGCAAGTCAGCAGGCCGTTGCGAATTTCACGGTGGCTTCGACTCCCCGCACTCAGGATCGTCAAACCAATCAATGGCGTGATGGTGAGACCATGTTTGTTCGGTGTTCAGCATGGGGACGCCTGGCAGAACACGTCACGGATACCCTCACCAAGGGCACCCGCGTCATCGTCACTGGACGCCTGAGCGTGCGCAGCTATGAAACTAACAGCGGTGAACGCCGTTCCGACCTGGTGCTCAACGTTGACGATATCGGCCCATCCCTGCAGTTCGCGACTGCCCAGGTCACCAAGACTGGAAGCGCCGGCGGCCCGGGAGCTTCGCGTGGCCAGTTCTCATCGCAGCCGTCCGACCCCGGCATGGGTGTCGACGATTACAACCGTGGCGGCGGCCAGAGCCCGTGGCAAGATGCCGGGTCTTGGGTTGGCGGCCAGAACGCGCAGGAACCTTTCTAGAAGTCATTATGACCATGGGCGGCACCCGAACCGGTGTCGCCTGGTCTGTGAATCAGCAGCCGCGTCCCTTCAGGTCACGGCTCGCTCGCCAGTGATCGGCGGGTCAGCACCGATTCGATTCTGGTGGGCTTGTGCCTAAAGCCAAGGTATTTCTTGAAGAGAAGTGAGGGAAGACTCGTGGACCCCGTTCTTGCCGAAGCCCAACGATTGATCCGTGACGAACTCGAAGTCGTCCGCGATTTCGATGCCGAGCACGAGGCAAACCGACGCATAGCCTTCCTCGCTGACTATCTGGAACAGACGAAAATGCGTGGCTACGTCTTGGGTATCTCTGGCGGTATCGACTCAACCTTGGCTGGGCGATTGGCCCAGTTAGCTTGCGCTGAGGTACGTCGCCGTGGTGGGGACGCCAGGTTCATCGCGGTTCGTCTGCCCTACCAGGTCCAACAGGATGAGGCTGACGCCCAAGCAGCGCTGGCTTTCATCTGCGCCGATGAGGTCGCCAGCGTCAACGTCGGCCCCGCCACCGACGCCTTGTGGGATCAGGTGGTCGATACCGCAGTTGCTGATCACGCCCAGCTCACTCACTTCGTCAAAGGCAACGTCAAAGCTCGGATGCGCATGGTGGCCCAGTACACCATCGCTGGGGCGCGTGGCATGTTGGTGATCGGGACGGACCAAGCCGCCGAAGCCGTCACGGGTTTCTACACGAAATTTGGCGACGGTGCCTGTGACCTGACCCCTCTGACGGGTCTAACTAAGCGGATGGTGCGCGAGGTGGCACGTCATCTCGGCTGCCCCGACGAACTAGTCGATAAGGTTCCCACCGCTGATCTGGAATCTGATAAGCCGCTGCTCGCCGACGAGGTGGCCCTAGGCGTGACCTACCGCGACATCGACACCTTCTTGGAGGGCGGAGAGGTTTCCGATGCCGCCGCTCGAACGATTCTCGGACATCACCGGCGCAGCGCCCACAAGCGGGCGATGCCGGTGACTCCGGCCAGATTTGAGGCACGTCAGAAGTAGTGCCCGGGAGGGGTGAACCGCCCCTGGCAAGGATTTATTCCTCCCGAAAGTCCTCCGGCTTCGGCGCGCGATGCCACCTGGTCCCCTAGAATGTGGGCAGGTTGTCACGATCAACTGATCAATAAAAAACAGTTTGGGCGCATTTGACGGAGTCGAGCGTCCATCGCATGTTCTTGAATCCGGGGCGGTTCCTGGCGTAGGCAGTCACGCCGCACCCCAGGTTGCATAATAGTTGCGCAGTGTTGCGGGGCTTGAATTCGCCGTCTTCTTGGTTCTTGACGGAATCCCTCTTGCTCGATGTGGACCCTTCAACGACGAAAGGAAAAACTATGTCCGCAACAGAAGTTGTCATTGGTGTTGATATTGGTTTGACTGGCATGAAAGCGATTGCTTTTGATCTGGCGGGTAAAGCGCTCTTTGAATCCCGCGAGGTTTCTCCGCAAACCATGCCTAAGCCCCACTGGGTTGAGCGTGACGGTCGCGAGTTCTGGTCCCGCACCAGCGAGATGTTGCGTAGGCTCACTGACCAAATCAGGGCCGCCGGAAACATCAAGATTCTCTCCATTGGTGTCGACGCCCACGGTGATGGCATTTGGCTAGTTGACGAAAATGGCGATGCGGTTCGTCCAGGCATCCTCTCCCTTGACTCGCGCGGCATCAAGCTCGCTGCCGAAATGAATGCCCGGTCTCAAGACGATTTGCTGCGCGTCACTGGGCAGAATGTCGGCCCGGCCTCCCCAGGTCTGCTGCTTCGCTGGTTGAAAGAGAACGAGCCCGAAGCCTTGGACAAGGCCGCTTCCTTCGTGATGGCTTCCGACTTCATTCGAGGGATGCTCACCGGCACCACCGGCACTGACATCACTGGTGCCTCACAGGCCTTCACCGATGTTCACACTCAGGAATACTCTGACGAAGCCTTCGAGATTTATGGCTTGACTGAACTAAAGGCGAAGGCCCCGTCAATCAGTGACTCCACCGATGTTGTCGGCCAGGTCACGACTTTTGTGGCTCGGGCGACGGGTCTGCCGGAGGGACTTCCGGTCATTGCTGGTATGCATGACGTGGACGCAGGCGCTATCGGTGCTGGCGCGACTCGTCCGGGCCAGCTCGCCGTCATGGCTGGCACCTGGTCGATCAACGAAGTCATCTCGGATCACGCCAAGCTCGATCCGCACTGGTACTGCCGTGCCTTCGTCAACAAGGGCGAATGGATGAACATGTCGATTTCTCCGGCAGGTTCGTCGAATCTGGAATGGTTTGCCAACACCTTGTGCTCGATCGACATGGATGTGTTGCGTCGTTCTGGTAAGTCGCCTTACTCCTTCGTCGACCATGAGGTTCGTGAGGTTGGAATCTCCCCCGATTATGTGACTTTCCTGCCTTATCTCTACGGAAACCCGATGGGTATCGACGCCTCGGGCACTTTCTCCGGTATTCGCGCCTGGCACACCCGAGGCCACCTGTTGCGGGGCATCTACGAGGGTCTTGCCTTCAACCACCGCCACCACTGTGATCCGCTGATTGATGCCTTCGACGTTGATGACATTCGCGTCGCTGGCGGTGTCGCTCAGTCTGATGAGTGGCCACAGATCTTCGCAGATACCCTTGGCCGTCCGATCTCGATCCCGATCGGTGGAGAGGGAGGTCTGCTCGGTATCGCCATGGCGGCGGCGGTTGGCGCCGGTGCCTTCGATAAGCTCTCCGACGCTTTCGACGGCATGGGGACGCAGGTGCGCACGGTCGAACCGACTAAAGAAGGCACCGAGCTGATGCAGTCCCGTTATGAGCGCTATCACGAACTGATCACCCAGACTCGTCCCTGGTGGGATAACGCACCTCACGCATAGGCAGCCAGCAACGAAGTCTAGCGATAGCCGTTAGGGGCGGGGAGTCGATCTTCCCGCCCCTAATTGGTGGTGTGCTATCGACGTGCCAGAGCCTCGCGCAGGAACGCGACAGATTTCTGACAAGCCGTAGCGGAATCAGGGAGGGGCTGGCATTCAACGCCATAGATTCCGGCGTAGCCGATCTCGTCCAAAGCGTCGAGGATCGGGACGAAATCAATATGCCCAGCGCCGGGATACCACCGGTTTGAGTCAGCGAACTGGATATACCCGAGCTTGTCACCGCAGATTCGCACGCTCTCGGCTAGGTCCACCTCGTCGATATTCATGTGGAAGGTATCGAGCTGGACATAGGTGGCGTTGAGGTCATACTCATGGATGAAGTCGAGGGTCTGCTGGGCCGTATTCATCGCGTTGATCTCGTAATAGTTGATACATTCCAGATGCATCTTCACGCCCATCTCTCTGGCGTAGTTATCGGCGTCTTTGAGGGTGTCTGCCATGCGTTCGGCGTAGTCAGCGTAGGTTTCATTGGTCTGCTGCTGCCCCTTAGCTGTGCCGAGAAGAAGGTCAGTGTCCAGAGCCTTGGCGATATCGACATAGGCTTTCAGCGCGTCGGTGCAGGCTCTACGACCCGATCGGTCGAGTGCGGTGAGGCAGTGGCCTCCCTCTTTGAACATTCGTCCGGTGGAGATGCCCGCAATAACTAGCCCGGCGTCACTGAATTGCTTCTTGAATACATCCCAGTCTTCATCGTCTGTTTCACGAAGACGAATCTCCAGCGCGTCAGCACCAGCGGCAACGGCACCTGCGATGACTTCTTCCCAGCCGCCAGTGAGCAGAATCGGCGGCCGGTTCAACATATTGTTAGTGACGGGGGAGGAGGACAGCGAAATCGTCGTCATTATTCGGTCTTTCACCTAGACAGGGCCTACTTGCCTAATCTATCGAGGATTACCGGACAGTGACGTTATTTCGGGTAAGCATCCCTAGTGGTGAGGTTCTAGGTATTGTGTGCTGCCCGGCATGGCACTGCCTGATCCATGCCGAGTGCCGGGAACTCGATGCCAGGGGTGCCGATCGGCTTGGCGGGGACACCGGCTACGGAGGTATGCGGAGGAACGTCGCTGAGCACGACCGATCCGGCTCCGATTTGTGAACCGTCGCAGACGCGGATATTGCCGAGTACCTTGGCACCCGCTCCGATCATGACACCTCGCCCAATCTTCGGGTGGCGGTCGCCTGTTTCCTTCCCCGAGCCTCCTAAAGTCACTGCGTGGAGAAGGGAAACATCGTCGTCAATGACGGTGGTTTCGCCGATGACGATCCCCGACGCGTGGTCCATCATGATGCCTCGCCCGATGATGGCGCCTGGGTGGATATCGACGGTGAAGACCTCCGAAATCCGTGATTGAAGATGAAGAGCGAGGTACTCGCGCCCCGTCACCCAAAAATGGTGGGCCACTCGATAGCTCTGCAAAGCCTTGAACCCTTTGAAGTAGAGGAGCGGGAGGGAATAGGCAAAACAGGCGGGGTCGCGGTTGAAGACGGCCTGGAGGTCCGCCAGCACCGACGGAATGATGTTGTCGTCTTTGGTGAAGGCTTCGAGGATCAGTGCACGCAAGGTGAGCGCGGGCATAGTAGGAGAGTCCAAGTTTGACGCCAGAATGTAACTCAGCGAGCCTTCTATTCCTGAATGGGCGAGAACCGTTGTGAATAAGAAACTAGCCAGTGCCGGCTCGCAGTCAATCTGCGCGCAAACTTCGTCGCAAACTTGTGCCCAAATCTGGGAGTTATCAACGGCCGGGGAGGAGAAATGGTTCATCGGTACCTGCCTAGAGAGTGCCGGGATTCGTCGGGGACTCGTAGTGGGAGGAAAACGCAGTCATTCTAGCCGCCAGAAGACAGCTTTTGAGGGTGATCCGTTGTCACTATCTTGTCTTCACGGCAGAAGGGTTGATGCGAATTCAGAGAAGGGGTCAGAGTTTGGTGCAGTCAGAGAGGATGCCGAGCCATTCTCGGGCCATGGATGAAGGAGTTTGGTGGTCCGGATTCTTAGTAAATCTTTAGGTTCAGTCCCTGAGGGGTTTTGTTAGGGTGGTTGAAGAAGCTCGTGTTGTGCAGCGGATACGTCCGTGTTGCCTGGGATAAGACCCCTCGAGGAGGAGCCATGAAGATCAAGCACGCTCTTGGCATTGGGCTAGCTGGTTGTCTAGCCCTGGCAACATTGCCTGCCTTCGGTCTAGGAGGCACCAAGGAGGTCGCCCCCGCAGAGGCGGGCATCACAGCACCGGCAGATGTGACGCCGACGATTGACCCTAGATCGGGCGGTGTCACTGACTGGGTACCCCCAGAATCAGAATTCCACGAACCAGTCGACCTTGATAAGAAGATCGCTCAGGCCAAAGAAGCCGGCATCGAGTTCATCATCCACGAAGACGCCAAATTCAGCCGAATCGAGATTAGTGACGCAATTACCAAACTGCTTCAATCCAACCTGGTCGATGAATTTGGGATCACGAGTGCAGGAGTACGACACGACGGCTCTGGGATCAACCTGACTTTCAAGGCAGCAGCACCTAAGCCCTTCCCCGTCGACAAGTTCCGCCATGCCGCCGGGATTCCCTGTGACTTCGAGTACGAAGAGAACGGTGGAGAAATCGTTGAACTCGTGGGCAAACACACCGACGCAGCACCCTACTCTGGCGGGGCCAGGATCAACTTCAGCTAGGACTACATTTCTGCAGAGCCGCACAGAAGCGGTTTCCCAGTCCCCAAGGCGGGGGTGGCCAATGGTCGCCCCCGCTCAGCATGTTCATCCTCACCGTGGCCGTGGAGTACTGGACCGCCCCGACGCACCTACGAGGTGTTGAGCGCTGTGATCTGCGTATCCGCCGATATCCACACCATAATCCCCAATGTGTAATTACACCGATGTAGTTTTCCA
Source organism: Actinomycetes bacterium (assembly GCA_023442485.1). Lineage (GTDB taxonomy): Bacteria > Actinomycetota > Actinomycetes > Propionibacteriales > Propionibacteriaceae > JAEZZG01. Next base: position 38,590 of record JAEZZG010000039.1, read on the forward strand.
CCCCTGTGGAAAACGTTGTGGGAAAGTCTGGGGCTACCTCGTCGCACAGGCCATCCCAGCGCGCACCTCATCACGGCTCACTTGCTGCAGAGGTCAATCGCGGGGAGGCCGTACCGGTTGCGTCTCCAACTCCGAGACAAAACCAGGCCCTACTCAACACCCGTACCGGACGCTCTCTGCAATCGGAGATCGCCAAGCGAATCTTCATGTATTGGCGCACACTTCTGGGAATCGAACTAGTTGAGGGAATGCCACGGCGAGGACACGCCGAGTTCCTGATCGGTGGTGCCCTAGCTATGTGGGCGTGGCGCGCTCGTCAATCTCCCCCGATACCGGTTCAGCAGCTATCTACTCCCGATTTTCTCGGCACTGTGCAAAACATTCTGCGTAGCCTCTGACGTCGAGGAGCCCAGTCTCACCGCAATCCCTAGCACTTAAATATCGTGATGCCAAGACGCCTTACAAGAGACACAGACACTCATACCTCGAGAAGACGGCAGAGTCAGAAAGTCAGCTCCCACTCCTCAGCCTCAAACTCCTCAACATCGGGCAAAGTCATGATGAATAATCCACCGCCACTTGATGAACGTCCAGCCTCAATCGTGCCTTGATGGGCGGCTACAGTATGGGCCACAATCGATAGCCCAAGTCCCGTGCCTGGGGTATTGCGGGTCCGGTCCGAACGGAAGAACCGCTCGAAGATATGGGGGAGGTCCTCATCGGCGATCCCCGGCCCCTCGTCCGCAACCGACAACTGATGATCATGGAGCTTGACGGTGATTGTGCCCGTGCGAGGGGAGAACTTCACCGCATTATCCAGCAGATTCGTCACCGCTCGCTCCAACGAATCCGACTCGCCCATGATCGGGGTCGGCTCCAATTCGATGACGAAAGTTAGTTCCGGACCGCGCCTGCGAGCCCGCTGCAAGGAGGCCTCGACAACATCCTGGAAATCAATCCGAGACGGCTTGAACACCGTCTGCTCGTCGCGTGAGAGCTGCACCAGGTCAGACACCAAACTGGAGAATTCGCCGAGCTGGGCAGCAACGTCTTTGAGAATCTCATCCCTGACGCCATGTGGGAGCATGTGCGAAGAGGCGTCGGCAATCAGTAACTCCACGTTGGTGCGCATCGACGTCAACGGGGTGCGCAACTCGTGCCCGGCGTCAGCGATCAGCCGCTTTTGACGTTCTCGAGACGTAGACAACGACTCCATCATCGTGTTGAAAGACGCAGCCAAGGTGCCAATCTCATCTGAGGACGTCACCGGAACCGGGGCTAACTTGTCCGTCTCCGAGACGTACTGGACTGCCTCGGTGAGCTGTCGCAAAGGCCGCGCTGCCCGGCGCCATGCCGCCCACATTAGTGCCGTTGATAGGGCTAGCCCAAAGAAACCAATCGCGAGCAAGACTTGATTCAAGATGGTCAAGGTGAGGTCGGTGCTAACGAGCGGGCGGGCAAGGATTAGCGCGTAGCGATCACCGTCGAGTTTCACCGGAACCGAAACCACCCTGTAGCGGACCCCGTTGGAGGCGTAGGCGACCCTCGCCGAAGACCCAACCCCGGTGCGGGCAACGGCAAGCTCGGCAACGTCTGGACTGATCGAGATCGTCTCCCCGGGGACTTTGACGATCTGCCCGTCAGCCCGTTCCAAGATCAGCAAAGTCGAGGCGGCACGCAAAGCCGAGGTGTTGAAACCCGACATATTCTCCAGGTCAGATCCGACGGAGTCAGCGAGGAAGACCCCGAGCCGGGTCAGTTCCTGGTCAACCCGATTGATCAGTGACGCCCGGGTAACGACATAAGCGGCCAAGGCCACCATGAGGACCGCAAACCCGACGGCGAGTGAGGTCAACATCACGACTCGGCGAGAAAGGGAGGCGTTGAAGAAAGAGAATTTGGAGGAGGGCACCCCGGTGATGATCTGATGGGTGTCGGTGGCCGAAGCGCTGGCAAGAAAGGCCGCGTCGCCGTCGGAAGTGTCGGAACCATCGAGGCCTGCCACAGAGGTTAGAGCTGTTGGCTTAGGGGCTAAAGCATCTGCCTGCGTAGCCTCGTCCGGGATGAAATCCTTCGACATCAGGGGGCAGTCTCGCGCAGGACGTAACCAACCCCGCGGACGGTGTGAATCAGTCGAGACATACCGTACTGCTCAGTCTTTCTCCGCAGGTACCCGATGTAGACCTCTAGCGAGTTCGCCGTCGTCGGGAAATCAAACCCCCACACCTCGTGCAGGAGCCATTCGCGCTCTAGAACCTTGCGTGGGTATTGCATGAAGGTATGCATCAGTGCGAACTCAGTGCGGGTCAACGGGATTCTTGCCCCGTTGCGGATCACCTCGCGAGTTTGTGGGTCAAGGGCCATGTCTTCAAAGATCAGGATTTCATGGTCCCCGGACCCATTCACTGAGCGGGAGCGTCGGGTCAAGGCGCGCAGCCTAGCCAGAAGTTCATCAAAAGCGAAGGGTTTGACCATGTAGTCGTCAGCCCCAGCGTCGAGCCCATCAACCCGATCGTTGACGGCGTCCAGAGCGGTAAGGATCAGGATCGGAATGTCATTGCCCGCGCGCCGCAGCGAACGAGTCGCCGCCAGGCCGTCCAGGTTCGGCATCATGACGTCCATGATGATGGCCTCGAACTGGTCCGATGACATAATCGCGAGTGCGTCGATCCCGTCAACGGCAGTAACCACCTCGTAACCGCTATATTGCAGCGAGCGAGCAAGTGAGTCTCGCACCGCCTGGTCATCATCAACTACGAGGATCCGCATAGACATAGAATCTCACATCAACTGTGAAAACACACCCATCGGACTCACGTCGAGCTAAATCGACACGAACCATCCCGGGAATAACCTCGCCACTAGTGACGTCTCCGACGGGCCCTGGTAAAAGGTTTGGTTGTTGAGCCATCCTCACGTCGGACAATCCATACCCCGTCGACCTGGCTGAACCAGTGAGTGCGGCCCTCACCGAGAACGTAGTTGCGGCCAGTGACGTGATCAACTACCAGGCATGTCGCCTCGTCAATGGCGACTGACGAGGCGATCTCGTCGTGGTCAAGTACCGCCATTGCCACCCCGAGGTTGGACCAGGCGTCGGTATGGGTTTCGATGGTGGTTCCGATCAACCCGAGACCGTCGCGGATAGTGATCTCCTCGAGGCCGTCGCTGGCTGCTTCGGGGCAAACTTGGTGCCCGGTGCCGTCCTTCCAACCTCCGCACAAAGCATGTTTGCTGACGACGTGGGCCCCGGCAGAGAAGCCCAGGTAGGGCACGCCAGAGGCAACCGCCTGGCTGATCTGGACACGATATGTGCTCAAGTGATCGAGGTAGTCAGGGACGAATCCGCCACAGACGATGATGCCCGCGCAGGTGGCGAAGGGGTCGTCCCTAGAGGTTGTGGAGACATCTTCGGCGCAGGTCGGCGCGTCTTCAGTGGTGGTGTCGGTGCCGGCAGTTTCAATGAGAGTCTCACCTAACACGATTGCCTCAGTTTGCACTTCCGGCCAACGCTCACAGACGAGGCTGCGGTAATCAGTCAACCATTCAGGCTTTCCTCCAGGCGCCATCACGATAGCGATCCGGCAACGCTGCCCCCGCGTCTTGGTGTGCACCTGCTGGGCTTCTGCGACGAAACGGTCATAGGCCGCGCCAAGCTCAGGCGCGTATCCACCGCCGACCAGGAAAAGACTCATGGACTTAACCCTATCGCACCGGGTTGAGGACGGGTCTGCACGGGACGTTCATGACGTGGTTCGCGGCGCCTTCTCTGCGTTCATCGACTTCGTCACCGTCTTGGACGGAATTCGTTGACGATCTCAGGCATGGCGGCCTCGATAGCTTCGAGGGTGATGACGAATTCTCGCTCGCCGCCGTACCACGGATCATCGACACTCGACCCGGCTGCGGCACCAGGGATGAAATCCGTAATCAGGCGCAGATTCGTCGCGTCCGGAGCTATCCGCAGCATGGAGCGAATGTGGTAGGGCTCGAATGCCAAGACGAGGTCGGCGCGATCAATCTCTGCCCGACTCACCTGGTGGGCGCGGTGACCCGCGAAGCTGTATCCGCGCTTCTTCATCAGTCGTTGGGCGCGGAAATCCATCGGTTTGCCGTGCTCTTCGTCGGAGACACCCGCAGACCAAATCTCTGCGTCGATGCAGGCGTCGGCAAAGGCTGCGATTGCAACCCGCTCGGCCATGGCGGACCGGCAGATATTGCCGTGGCAGACGAATAACACTCGGGCAGGCTGTTCAGTCATACCGGCCATGATACCTGGCGGTCCGGGCCAGGACCGGCCCTCGACGACGCCCCGCACCTCAATCATGGCTAGTGAGACCGCTAACAATCACCGGCTTCGCCACCTATCCTTGGATCTGAACCTGACGATGGAGGAGTGACATGATCGTAGACATTGGCTTGTCCGGGCGGCATTTTCTCAAGGAGATGGACTTCACCCCCGATGAATGGGGCCGACTGCTTGACCTTGCTGCGGCGCTGAAACAAGCCAAGAGGGAAGGCTCCGAACCGCAGACTCTCGCGGGGAAGAACATCGTCTTGCTGTTTGAGAAAACCTCGACGAGAACCCGCTGCTCCTTCGAGGTCGCCGCCCACGATCAGGGGGCCCATGTGACCTATCTGGATCCGTCCGGGTCGCAGATCGGGCATAAGGAATCCATCGCCGATACCGCGCGCGTCCTGGGCAGAATGTATGACGGAATCGAGTATCGCGGCTTCGGCCAGGACAAGGTTGAAACCCTTGCTCACTACGCCGGATGCCCGGTGTGGAATGGGTTGACGACGGAGTGGCACCCGACTCAAACCTTGGCCGATCAGCTCACCATCGGCCAGCATTGCCCCAAGCCGCTCAACGAGGTGTCTATTGCCTTCCTCGGGGACTGCCAGAACAATGTCGGCAACTCCTTACTGATGGGAGGTGCCTTGATGGGGATGGATGTGCGGATGGTTGGCCCTTCGTCCCAGACGAATTCACCCCAGGTGCTCCAGGCGGCGCGCAGTATCGCCGAAGAAACAGGTGCCCAGATCACCGTCACAGATGACCCGGAGGCTGGCGTGAAGGGGTGCGATTTCCTTTACACCGATGTTTGGGTGTCGATGGGGGAGCCGAAAGAGATCTGGGCGGAACGCATCGCAGCACTATCCCCCTATCGGGTTGATCGCGATCTCTTGGCCGCGACGGGTAATGACCAGGTCAAGTTCATGCACTGCTTGCCGGCCTACCATGATCAAGAAACCGAGGTGGGACGCCAGATCGCGGAAGAGTTTGGGCTAACCGACGGGGTTGAGGTCTCCCACGAAGTATTCGAATCCCCGGCCTCGATCGTGTTTGATGAGGCAGAAAACCGGATGCACACCATCAAAGCGGTGATGGTGGCAACCCTCGGTAAGTTCTGAAACCTGAGCCTAGACATGACGAAGGGGCTACCACATCAGTGGTAACCCCTTCTTAGTGTCTAACCGTGCCACTTCGCGAATCAATCGCGGAATGTCACTCGACCTGCCACTTACACACCTGTGGATGGAATGCCCGGCTTCGGCTTGGGAGTCTCAGTCGGAGCAGTGGTCGGAGGGTTAGTCGGTTTGGTCGTGGCATTGGTGGCCAGCTTGACAGCCATGTAGACGGTGTTGACGTTGTTTCCGCCGTCAGCAGCGATCTGGGCCTTGGCGTCGTCAACAGTGCGAGTCTGGAAGGTCACGCGGTAGACGCCGTCGCCGATCAATTCGTCCTTGATTGAATCAAGGTTCAGATCTGCCGGGATGGTGAGCTTCAAGGTTGCGGAGCCGTCGTCAGCAACAGCGACTTCCTTGGTCAACTCGACGTTGCCGATCTTGGCAGAGATGAAGGACGGAACCTTGCCGCCAGCAGAACGCATCAGCAGGGTTTCTTGGTACAAGCCGTTGGGGACGACCTTACCGATCTCGACGGTGAAGGAATCGCCAGGCTTCAACGCGGTCTCGAGGGCCTTCCAGTCGGTGTGGACGGAGAAGCTGCGGTGACCGAAATCGGGAGAGACAGTCTTCTTTTCCTTCAGCCAGCCAACCCATGCTTCGAGGTCAACGCGTCCGGAATCCTTGACGTTCTTGACCTCCATCAACGGGAACCAGTTGTCCGGTGCGGAAGTCTTGCCGCTATCGACCAGGAAGTTACCTGCACCGACGCGGTATACCTTGTCGCGCTTGATCGGGGTGCCGTTCACCCACACGTCAACGACGCGCTGGTTGAGCGGAAGAGTTTCGTCCATGACGACGCGGACGTTGTTGGACACTGCCATCTGCAGATAAGGACGCTCGGCATTCTCCAACGGCTGACCGGGGGTCTTCTGCTGCCAGTTGTAGTTGAACAGGTCAACGATTTGCTGGCCGGTGAGTTCGCCGGTCTTCAAGATGTTGGCGAAGGGGAGAATCGCGGCGGCAGCCTTGTAGGTGATATCGCCAGCCTTGAGGTCAGCGCGGGTACCACCGGGGTTCTGCAAAGCGATGAATTCGGGGTCCCCGTCGCTGAGGGTATCGAACAAGAAGTCCGCAACCAGGTTGGACATGGTCGATTCGAGGGAGCGGGACTTGCCGTAGCCTTCGGGGTCAGACGGGTAAGCCGGACGGGTGAAGTCGGCAGTGGCCTGGGCGACAACCTCGGCACCCTTGACGTCAGCGGTCTCGACAGCCTTCTTGGTGATCTCGATGATCTTGGCGATACGCGGCAGGGTCGGATCAACGGTGACCTGATCGTCCTTAGCCGTCTTCATGATGTCAACGACGGGAGCGCCACACATGTCACCTTCGGAGGTGAGGGTCAGTTCAACCTTGGCCAGGTGTTCGGCGTACTGGCCGGCCTGGACGAAGAGCTGATCGCCGATCTGCTTGTTGTGGGTGAGGTGGGTGTGGCCACCGAAGACGAGGTCGATCGGGGCGCCCTTCAGGGTAGTCTCGGCAGCGACAACGTCGTCGTGGACGAGGGCGATAACAAACTCGGCCTTGTCCGGGGTGCCGTCACCGTCAAGGTCGTTGGTGCCGGAGGTGACGTATTCGGCGTCTTCCTTCAGGGAGGTCCACGGGTTGGTGGACTTCATACCCTTAGCGGCGGTCTGGGTTTCCACAGCTTCAACGACAGCACCAATGACGGCAACCTTGACGCCGTTGTAATCCTTGTAGAACACGCGCTTGAGATCGCTGGAGATGGCAGAACCGTCGGCGTTGACCGCGTTGCGACCAAGCATGGTGATGCCCGCAGTCGTCATTTCATGCATGACGGACTTGACTGAATCCATGCCACGGTCGAATTCGTGGTTACCCAGTGCGTAGACCTCGAGGCCGGAGGCTTTGAGAATCTCGAGGGTGGGCTTGTCGTCATCAACAAAGGATTCAAAGGTTGAGCCACCAATGTTATCGCCGGAGGAGGTCGAGAGGACGAAAGAGTTGGTCGAACCCTCAACTGCCTTGCGAGCAGCTTCGATGGGCTGGAACATTCGGGCGGCCTTATTCAGATCTTTGGCGGTGCCGATACGTCCGTGGAAGTCAGTGGAGTTGAAAACAGTGAGCTTGGTAGCTTGATTGTCCTGGCATTCAGGGATGGTCTTGTCGACGATGGTTGCGCTCGGCAACACGGGTGCAGCCGATGCCTGGACCTGGAACAACCCGCCGGAAGCGACCAGTGCCGCACCGGCGAGGAGGGCCGTAGCTCTAGTCGTTACCCGACTCTTAGCCATAGGGATCTCCTTGTGGGATTTGAAAATGGTGGTTCCGGACGGAACCGAAGGTCACTTCCTACCCAATCGGATTTAAGGTCCCACGTCACCAGTTTTAAGTAAATAGTTATCAAAATGGGGTTTAAAACTTGGTGGGGACGCCGTCACCGACGCCCCCACCAAGTTTATGGTCGCCACTAAAACCTAGTCGGTGTGCTCGGCTTCAGCGTCGTCTTTTTTCTTCTCAGCCATCTTCTTGTGGGCCTCGCGAGCGTCCTGAGAATCGCGATGAATCTCAACGATCATCCGGGCAAAACCGCCGATAATCAAGACGAAGATCCAGCCGAAGAACAGCCAGAACAAAGACCCCGTCACAGTCCAGCCGGAGCCGTATTGCAGTGACGAGATTAATCCCTGGATTCCCGTCAGCAACCAGTAGAGACCGAAGGCTGCGTAGGTGGTCAGAATAAAGAGCTTGCCGAAGTTGCGGGTGAGCGGCTTGGACGTGTTGAAATCAAGCAGTCCGCCGATGAACTCGCCGATCGCACTCGGGGAAGCATTGGGTGTAGGTTGGTTGAGCACCTGGTTAGTGATGTTGCCGACCTGGCCTTGGAAGCCTTGCATGGGCTGTTGTTGCCAACCAGTGTTTTCCCATCCCTGAGGCTGGGAAGGCTGAGACTGAGGCTGCATCGGTTGTTGTTGCCAGCCGGTGTTCTCCCAACCCTGGGGCTGGGCCTGCTGTTGAGGGTAGTTGGCGCTCGGTGCACTCTGTGGGCTAGGCACCGGGGAGTTGGTTGCGCCGAAATTTGCGTTGGGGAACTGATCGTTAGACATGTCTCCATTGTGCAGACTTCAATGCGTGAAGTCACCTCTATTTCGTCTGCTTTGACTAAGAACACCCTCAACCGGGCGAAAAATAGCGAATTTGACCTCTTGAAGGGTGGGCTGGGCGGCATTAGTGGCGTTGATGAGTCAGAATCGAATCATGTTCTATGCGACCAAAGCCACCGTTGATCTCGGCGCTATCCGCGCCAATCTCGCCGCTGTGAAGTCTCGAGCAGGGTCGAGGGCGATCATGCAGACGGTCAAAGCTGATGCCTACGGGCATGGTGCCGTCGAGGTGGCGTCGATGATCCAGAACTCGCGTTGTGCCGATTGGCTTGGAGTGGCCACAGTCTCAGAAGGTATCGAGCTGCGCTCTGCAGGGATCACCTTGCCGATCCTGAAACTGTCTCACGCATTCTTGAATGAGATTGGGCCTGCGCTGACCAACAATCTGGTGTTGACGGTTGTGGATGCGCGAACCATTCAGCAGGTGAACGCGGTGGCGTCCGGGTTGTCTCGGGTGGCGAAGGTTCATTTGGCGGTGGATACCGGGATGGGGCGGATCGGGTGCCGTCCTGAGCAGGCTCTGGATCTGGCCCGGTTGGTGGATTCTTTAGAGAGTGTGACCCTAGACGGGATTTTTACTCACCTTCCGGCGGCGGACTGTCCGGCCTCCAACGATTTCACTCATGCTGAACTGCAGCTCTTCGCCGACACCGTGCGGGGAATCACCGAGTGCAGAGGACGGGTCAAGTGGGTACACTGTGCGAATTCGGCGGCCATCTTGGCCCACGATTTGGCTGAGACGACGATGGTACGTTCGGGGATCATGGCCTACGGCTATTACCCGGATGAGACGACCCCGCGCACCGTGGACCTATGCCCGGCTCTATCACTTTCGTCTCGGATATCTTTCATCAAACAGGTCCACGCTGGGGAATCAGTGGGTTATGGACGGACCTGGACAGCTAAGGAAGACACCTGGGTGGCGACCGTCCCGATCGGTTACGCCGACGGGTTTTCGCGACTGAACTCGAACCGCGGGTCGGTGCTCATTGGTGGCCGGCGTTACCCGGTGATTGGTCGGGTCTGCATGGATCAGATCATGGTGGATCTGGGTGAGCAAACCCCTCGAGTCGCCGTCGGCGATGATGTCACTGTGATCGGGCGTGACGGTGACGAGGTGATCACCGCTGACGATCTAGCCAAGATCGCAGGGACTATCTCCTACGAAGTGACCTCGCTGATTACCAACAGGGTGGAGCGAATCTACATCGATAACGGATAATCTCCAGAAGCAGCACGGGGTGGGTGCCGTAGCTCAACCCCAGGCTTTTCTTAATCACCCCTGGTGTTATCGCGTGGATCAATCTGGGTCTCGGATGTGAGTTTACGCGACGGGAATTCACTCTTGGCATACCTGGCGATCTCGTAGGTGTGGTACCCGTCGGTCGCCGCCCCGATTCCTCCGCCTAAGACGGGAACCTTCTTGACCGTCAACACCATGGCTTGTTTGCCGCCAACGACGGTAGACAAGGTGGTCGCCAGGGTTTCAGAGATGGCGCGGTCAAGGTCGGGGTCGATCATAGGTGCCGTGGCGACAGTCAGTGGCGTCGACGGGAAGTGCCCTGCAGAGATCTGAGCCTCAACGGCGGTGCGACCAAGTAGACACATCGCAATCGCCATGCGGACCTGATGTGAATCAATGTCGTATCCGCGTAGGTGGGCGATGGTCCCGACCATATGGGCGTTGACGAGGGCCAGCCCGCAGATATTGGCCGGCAAAGAAAGCAGCGTCGTCGCAATACCACCCAGATTAGTAATGAATCCTTGGGTGCCCGACAGCGTAACGTGGCGACGGATGACTGCCTGGATCGCTTTCTCGGTGTGGTGGTGACGCCGAAGGGTTGCCTCTGCGTGATCCTTGGCTCCCTTGAGTTTCCAGACCCCTTCGAGTCCGAGCTCAACGAGCCGACTTGCAATAGAACCGGCGGCTCCCGGTGCCATTCTGGGCGCTGCCGAGATCAGCGTCTTGGACAAGCCCGCTCCACGGGATTTGGCCATCAACCCTCCTTGGTGCCATGGCGCTGGACAGACGGTTGCCCGTCGGTGGCGGACTATCCCACCGCTGTGACGATCGTGTCCATCGCTGTGATTGGGTGCCGCGAGGAATCCACGGACCTTCAAAGAAGACCTGCCCGGCCTCGCAGTGGCAGGCGACTTCGACCGTCGATTCGGTTAGCACCAATCGTAATTCCCGGCCAGCCTAGTCGGCGTTGCCGAGAGAATCACGAGGTTAGGGTGCCTTCAAGGCAGAATCACCCCCTTTGTGAGGGGGCGAGAAGGTGTGGTTGCTGTCCTGCCATCTCGAACTGTAGAGCCCCGGGTCATCGTCTCGGGTCAATCGAGAAGGCTACGATGTGAACCCGGTGAGGAAGGCCTCAATCATCGGCTAGGCTTACCCGGTACCGTGACCCATGTTTTTATGGATGCTCAACCTTCAACGTGAGGGATTCCAGAAAACCGCCAGGTGTACCCCAGGAGGCGAGATGGCTGAGAACTGCACGCTGACGCTCAATGGCAAGGAGTATGTGCTCCCGGTTGTCGAAGGAACCGAGGGTGAAAAAGCAATTGATATCACCTCTCTGCGCGCTCAAACCGGCCATATCAGTCTTGACCCTGGTTTAGCGAACACCGGGTCGTGTGCGTCATCGATCACCTTCATCGACGGCGACGCCGGGATTCTTCGTTACCGCGGTATCCCGATCGAGGTACTCGCAGAGAAGAGCTCCTTCGTGGAGACGGCTTTCTTGGTGATCTTTGGTCACCTCCCCTCCCATGCGGAGCGGACCCGCTTCACCGAGCTGCTTACTGAGGCAGCCCCTCTGCACACATCGATGGAGAAACACTTCGACGGGTTCCCGCCGAACGCTCACCCGATGGCAATCATGTCTGCGATGATCAACGCCTTGTCAATGCATGATCGTCCGAAAACTACCGATGAAGCCTCCTTCGTCCAGGCGGCAGCCAAGTTGGTGAGTAAGGTGCGCACGATCGCCGCCGCCTCGTACAAGTCCTCTATTGGTGAGCCGCTGATCTACCCCCGCTACGACTTGAACTATGTTGAGAACTTCTTGCACATGATGTTCTCCCTCCCTTATGCCCCTTATGAGCCGACTCCTGAGGTCACCAAAGCCCTCAACATGTTCCTCGTCCTGCATGCAGATCACGAACAGAACTGTTCAACCTCGACGGTGCGTATGGTGGCGTCGAGTCAGGCCAATCTCTATGCGTCCTGTTCTGCAGGTGTGTGTGCCCTGTGGGGTCCACTCCACGGTGGAGCTAACCAGCAGGTGATCTACATGCTGGACAACATCGCCTCGTCTGGAATGTCGGTGCATGACTTCGTTACCCAGGTCAAAGACAAGAACTCCAAGATTCGGTTGATGGGCTTCGGCCACCGCGTCTACAAGAACTTCGATCCTCGCGCCAAGATTTTGAAGTCCACCACAGACGAACTTCTCGATTCCTTGCATATTTCAGATCCGCTACTCGATATTGCTCGCGAATTGGAAGATGCTGCCCTCAATGACAGTTATTTCCAAGATCGTAAGCTCTACCCCAATGTCGACTTCTATTCAGGCATCATTCTCAGAGCTATCGGAATCCCGGTGAATATGTTCACCGTGATGTTCGCCATCGGCCGCACCCCGGGCTGGATCGCGAACTGGCGCGAAGTCAACAAGGATGCATCCAGCCGCATTTCTCGTCCACGCCAGATCTACACCGGCTCTGGTCTCAATGACTGGATCCCGAGGGCGGAGCGCTAGGCCCGGCCCTGACCAGGTTGTCCAGGTAGACCACCTAGGCAGGTGCCGAGGGCTACGCCCAGCGGCTCTGAATCAAGCGCTCATTATCCAAATATCCGGTTGTGATCTGCGTCAACACTTGACCCATGCGGCCCACTACTTCACTCATTCTCTGGGCGCTCTGATCCCACAGATGCTGTTGTTGCTGGTAGGCCATGCGGGCCTCGCCGGACCACAACTGCAGCGAGGTCGTCAGGTCGGAGCGGAGCCGGTCAAGAACGTCGCGAAACTGTGATTCAGTGCGTTGAAGGGCCGAAATCCCGGCAGACATTGCCGCCGGATCAACCTTGGTGAAGTCAGACATTTCACTCTCCTCTTTTCGTCAAAGCCTCGCTACAGCAACCCAAGAATCGGGTTGACGGCTTGGGCTTGTTCGGTTTCGGTGTGCTCGTAGTGGCGTTGGCTATCGACCATGCGCTCATGGATTGATGACAAAGACCTCACCACCGCCGTCATGGACTGATCAAAGGTGGCGAAGGCGTGACTGAAGGCAGATGAAGCCCGTCCCACCCAGCCGGATTGCAGACCTGTCATCTCGGTAGCGAGAGAGCGTTGAAGTTGGGCAATGGCATCCGATGCTGAAGCCAATCGTTGCGCCGCAACCGCCATCGAGGCTCGATCAACCGTGGTATTCATTGTTGCCTTTCTTTGTTGGTGCTGATGGTCATAATCTCTGCGCTAGGCCTAGGTGTTGCCGGGTTCATCGTCAGGTTGTGGATAAAGGAACTGGGGTGCATTGTGGGCGAGAGGCTGAGTCGGGAGGGTCTCGTGGACGCTCATCTGTGGTGCCGCGTCGCTAGAAGGGGGCGAGGAGCGAATATAGGTCACGGCACCAGTAACGGCGACGGCAAAGCAGGCCATCGCGGCAGACCAGCCCAGCCAGGCAGCGAACCGATCTGTTATTCGCGAAGATCGTCGCCGAGTGACTAGGGCAAACTGATTTTCGCGCCACCGGAAAGAATCAGCCGAAGCGAGGATGTCGTTATCTGTCATTCTGGTGGTCTCCATGACGAAGGGCGTACTCGCACCTGACGTTCCCAATCCCGTGACGTTTGGGTTTTCCGGGCCTCACTGACCGGCCCCAATCCAGTCGGTGATGAGGGAAAACGCGCCGGATAGGCCTGTGGTGCAAGGGATGAATGCCAGCGCTGCAAATCTGTCGACGTGGTCAGTCAGGCGTGAAATCCAGGGTTGGATTCGCCGATCGGTGCCCAACCACACCCACGTTCCTGTCGTCACCGCAATCGCGGTGATCACAGAAACCGTCAACCCGACTAGGAGTGGGGTGAGATGGACTAAGGCGTGAACTCCGGTGCCCCCAGCCGTCACCAGGCCCCCAATTCTCAACGACCAGCGGTGCTCGAGACCAGCGAAGACCCTCGCCCTCCCCAGCAGAAGGGCGGAGCAGACGGCGGCAAAAGGGAATCTCCACCTCGACTCCGAGGTCAAAGCCGTCAAGGCTGTCATCGTCAGCAATGTCGAACAGATGATGGCACCGGCGAGTAGGACTCGGTCGGAATACAAGATGCGGTTCTTGACGTGATCGACAGAATCGATAGCCGCGATGGGACCCGGCGGTAGGTTAGGTTCGACCGGGCAGTTTGGGTCAGTCCAGCAGGGGACATTTCCGGTCACCTTCGCGGCAAGTAAGGCCAATCGAGGAAGAAAGACCAGAGCTGACACACAGATGATGGAGTTGACGGCGAGGAGGATGTCGGCAGGAATGCACCAGACCAGTCGCACCCCGACGACGAGACTGATCCAAGCCGTGATAGTCGCTGTGGAGGCGAATAACACTCGCGAGGGAGTGAGAATAGTTGCAGCGGTCGAACAACCGGCGACGCCGAGGCTGGCTCCGATCAGTGGCGCCCGGGAATCCGCAGCCAGCGTCCACCCCAGCAGAGCTGCCCAACCCGAGGTGATGGTCGCTATCGCGGTCGATAAGTAGGCCAATCGTGCGGTTTTGCCGATGAACCCCGCGACGACCAGCAAGCAAACCGTGCCTGAGCCAAGAACTAGGGCGATCTCGACCTTCAGATCGGAGTAAGTGCTGTTGGTTGTGGCCAGGAACCAGCCAAGTAGAGCAGGAACGATTAGGGATGCGGTCATGCTCACGGCACTCAGCAGCCAGGCGGTGTGCCGTCTCGACCACGACGGTGCCGAAGACAAGGTGGATTCTATGGCGTCGGGAAGATCGTCGAAGACGACTACTGGCTCTGGCGCTGAACCCGGACGCAGGAATAACGACTCTCCTTCAACGAGACCAAGTTCACTGACGGGACAGTGTGTATCCAAGGCGAGGTCTCCGCATCGGTGAACGACCCAGTCTCGTGCCTGACCAGACGGCGACGTCGCCCGATAGCCGCACATCGACACCAGCTCCGGAACTAGTTCGCCGAGGGTCACGAAGCATGGCAAAGACACGTCGATACTGTGGCGAGGGGTACAGACCCGAACCCGAATGACGTCTGAATCGTTCACGGACATCAATATCGACGCTAGGTATCTGATTTGCCGGAAAGGAAAGTTATCCACACGGCGGTGGTGAATGAATATTCACATCTCATCATCACTGCGGCAGATCACCTCAGAAACGCAGAAGTATGTCTTACCGTCGCCAAACAATGCTGAAAGAGGGGTAGGACAGTGAATCGTGGTGAATACGCGCGCGAGCTCGCCCCCGGGTCTCAAGATTCTGCCGATGTTCTTGCTTTGGAGCCACCCCCGCAGATCCCACCACCCGCCACGAAGGCGGGGTGGCGCTCGGCATTGAGGGTTTTACCCATGACGGTCGGCGGGATCGCCATGGGTTTGATGATGCTCAGCCAAGGCCACGGCATGATCGCAGGCCTCATGGGCGCGGTATATGCACTCTCCATGCTGGCCATGGTGGTGGCTTCGTCGGCCCGGGGAGGGAATTCTCGCGCAGAGCTGGATGCTGCCCGGGCGGACTACCTCGCCCATCTCGACCAGGCCCGTCGGCAACTGCGTCAATCCCACCGCGATCAGTGCGAGAGAATGCGCTCTCACCACCCGGCCCCCTCCCAGTTATGGACTCTGATCGGGACGGACCAGATGTGGAGCCGGACGAGAGCCGACCCAAGCTTCGGGTCAGTAAGAGTGGGCGAGGGAACCCAAGAGTCTGCGATGAGGGTTGTCCACGACGATTGGGACGCCTCCTCGGTTGACCCCATGAGCCGCAATCGCGCCCTGAACTTGATTGAGAGTCACAGGTTGGTTCATCACGTTCCGACCGCGATCGATCTGGTTTCGGTGAGACATCTATTTGTAACCGGGTCTCCCGATGGGGCTCGGAGGTTAGTGGCAGCCATGATTGCCCAGATCGCGCTGTGGCACAGCCCCGGCGATGTCGGATTGTCATTTGTTGTCGACCCCGGTTGTGACACCCATTGGGATTGGGTGAAATGGCTCCCGCATAGTCGGCTCATCCCAGACGAGTCCCATGAGTCGATGATCGACGAGATTCCGACTTCGTCGTCTGAGGACGAATCAAACGGGGCGTCTATGGGGCGTTTCGCCACGGCACCATGCCGGTATCACTCGCACTCGGTGCCTGGGGCGACGCAACCTCTGTCCGTGATCGTCATCGACTGCCCGGGAAAGACGATTCCGGTTGACGCCCAGGCTAGGGCCGGAGCCGCAGCCAGCCCCGGCCAGACCAGTGTGGTGATTGAGATCACTCCTGAGGTGCCAATGCTCAACAGCAGCCAAGCTCAGCTCAGCGTCAACGACGGGGCACTCACTTATCACCTCTACAGCGATCAAGACTATGGCCGTGAATTCCAGCTTGGAGTCGCAGATCAGCTCTCCACGACGTCGGCGGCCCATTTTGCGCGCAGGATCGCGCGATATTCCGGCCAAGAACACTCAACCGTGGCTAGTTCGCAGAAACTGGCTACCCCTGATCTGGTTCGGCTTCTGGGAATCAGACAGGACCTAGTCGACATGCCAAATCTGACCTCGACATCAGATGCGCAAGTGCCATTGCGGGTTACCCCAGACGCAGAGGTAACCGGGGATAGGGCGGCGACAAGGCAGTTCTTGACCGTTCCGCTAGGGGTTGGCGAGAGTGGTGATCCGGTCATCCTGGACCTGAAGGAATCAGCCGAGTTCGGGATGGGGCCACACGGAGTGTGCGTCGGGGCAACCGGTTCCGGGAAATCGGAGTTACTCCGCACGATCGTCCTCGGCTTAGCCATGACTCATCGCAGCGACGCGGTGAACTTCGTCCTGATCGACTACAAGGGTGGAGCGACATTCCTGGGGTTGGAAGATCTGCCCCATGTGGGCGCAGTCATCACCAATCTTGAGTCTGATCTCTCCCTCATCGACCGGATGAAAGATGCGCTGACCGGGGAACTCAGTCGACGGATGCAGGTGCTTCGGGAGGCAGGAAACTTCACCAAAATCTCTCAATATCAAGCCGCGCGCACCCTAGACCCTAATCTCGCGCCTCTTCCCCATCTAGTAGTCGTGGTTGACGAATTCGCAGAACTTGTCATCGCCCGCCCTGACTTCGTGGAACTCTTCACCCAAATCGGTCGGGTTGGCCGTTCAGTGGGGGTACATCTGCTTCTGGCCTCGCAACGATTCGATGAAGCCAGATTGCGTGCGATCGATCCGCACCTTTCCTACCGGATTGCCTTGCGTACCTTCTCCCCGGTTGAATCCCGGGCGGTCCTCGGTGTCCCCGACGCCTATCATCTGCCTCAGCTTCCAGGCCACGGGTTCATTGCGACGGCTGACCAGCTAAAGAGGTTTATTGCCCCTTATGTCTCCGGCGTGGAAGATGGTGCGACCTCATCGGCCACTGATGCCGCCGAAGTTGATGTGGGGTCAGTGCTTCCCTTTCGAGCCAGGGCGTTGCGAATTCGTTGCACAAAGAAGTGGGGCTGGCGCCCGCAGCCTCGGGGCGAGGAAGTTGCGAATGCTGGGAGGAAGAGTCTCTTAGAGCGTGTGGTTGCCCAACTCAGTTACACAGGGCATCCGGCGCGCAAGCTGTGGTTGCCGGCGTTGACTCAGGCTCCAACCCTCGCTGAGCTATTCACATCGCGATCTGGTTCAGACGGCGACGTGTCGCTCAGGAGAGAGGGCCCTCCACGCGACCATTCCGTGTGGCATCCACGCTTGCAGGTCACTCAGGGGCGGGGATTGACGGTGACTAATCCGCGCTGGTGGGGGCGGCTGAGTGCCCCCGTCGGCTTGGTTGATCTTCCTCTTCAGCAACGCCAAGACCCGTTGCTGATCAACCTTGATGGGGCAGCCGGGAATGTGGCAGTGATTGGGGCTGGGCAGACCGGGAAATCCACGGTGATAAAGAGCGCGGTTACCTCATTCTCCCTCACCCACACTCCCGAGGAACTCGGCTTCTACCTGCTCGATTTCGGGGGAGGGTCATTGGCTAAGCTCCAAGGTTTGCCCCATTGCGGAGTCGTGGCCGGTCGCGCTCGCCCAGAGCTTGTCCGTCGAACTATCCGTGATCTTGCCCGACTCATGGAGACCCGCGAGGGCCTATTTCAAGCCTCGGGTTGCGAATCCATCCGTGATTATCGGCGCCGACGTCACAGTGAGGGCTTCCACGACCCCTTCCCGGCAGACGTCGTCCTCGTCATCGACGGATGGGAACGCTTCAGCTCAACCCATGACGCTGACACAGTGAAAGCGATGGCTGCCTCAGGCAGTGGCTTTGGTATTCATGTCTGGATCACCGGTCACCGGTGGAGTGACGTGCCGCCTGCTATCCGCGATCACTTGCTGACCAAGCTGGAATTGTCGATCTTTGACCCTTATGAATCGGAGATCGACAGACGTGCCCAGGCCGCGATCCCACCTGGAATTCCAGGACGTGGAATTACCCACGGCGGCATCCACTTCATCGCCGCAGAAGCCCCCGGATGGGTATTACCTCAAGGGGATCAATCCGCTAGTAGCGACGCACTAGTCGAGGCGATCGCCGGGGCATGGACATCAGATCCGGTGCCTCCGGTGAGAACTCTGCCCGAGTTGGTAACGATGAAAGACCTTGATGCGATTAGCACAGACGAAGGTCCTCAGGACGCAAGCGCCGTTGGTTCAGTTGTAGCAGGGGGCGGCTCAGGTCAGATTCGTTGGGCCCTTGACGAGGAAGGCTTTGCCCCGGTCGTCTATCAGCCTGCGCGCGATGG
>JAEZZG010000014.1 GCA_023442485.1 Actinomycetes bacterium
GAGCGGGACCGGTGACGATGAACCCCACCGGCGCGAACTCGTCATTCACTAGGAATTATCGCTTGGCTACTGGCGTTTCAAGATCGACGAGATCAAGGCGAAAAGACCGAACCCGGAGGCCACACCAGCCCAGAAGCGTAGCGCCCGTTTCGGCTTTGCCGGGTCCAAGATCGGTTTGCCGTGGCCGGGACCACCTTGGGTTTCGCCGTCTGCCGAACCGGACAGGCGAGTGGTGATCTTGCGCAAAGATCGGCGCGAACGCCTCGACCTCTTATCTTTCTTATCTTTGCGTCGGCTTTCGGTTTCGTCACCGTCCTGACGAGATTGCTTCGACTCGAGATAGTCTTCGAGGGCGTATTCCCAATGTCCGGGATCGACAAGAATCTCGTCCTGGGAGGCATAGAGCAGCGGGAAGTCGGCGTCCGTCCAATCTTGATCGACCGCAGGCTGGTTTGCGGTCGCGATCCACGCGCCCATGTAGAGGATGATTTGGGCGAACAAGTTCAGCATCAACATCACCACGATCATGGATCCGAAGAGCTGAACGGCCTTATTCGATTGGAAGATACCGATGAGTTTGGGGACGAACTGGATCAATACCTGAGTCAACACCGCAGCGAAGAATGACCCCAACAGGTAGGCGCGCTTATTGAATGGTGTCCGAGGCAACGCCTTGTAGATGTAGAGGAAAAGCAGGAAAAAGGCCAGCAGCGACACCGCCAGGGATGAGGCAAACACGATCCATCCGACACCGGGGAGATGATCGAGGTGAAGGAAACCCAAGACGGTAGGGGCTAGCGTGGAGCCGGCAACGGATGAGACACCCATGAGACCGACAGCGAACAGGAAGCCCAGCAGAACCGCCATGTCGATGAGCTTCTGGACGAGGAAGTTGTGCTTGGCCGTCGCCATGCCGAAGGAAGGTTGGCACACCGCAAACATGGCCTGACGCAGGTTCGTCATCCAGTTGACTCCGGCGTAGAGGGCAGTCAGCAACGCCACCACGCCGACCCCACGCCAGCCAGTGAAGAACTGCTCGATCAAGGCAACGATACGATCTACCTGCCCTACATCGTTGAGGGATTTGCGGATCCAGGCAATCGAGATGTCCATCAGTTCGGGACGAAACACCGTCAAGACCATGCCGAGGACGGAAAAGGCGAACATCAGGATCGGGACCAAGGCAAGGACCGAGAAATAGGTCAAGGCCCCTGAGTAGAGACTCCCGGTACGGTTGCCGTAACGGGTCGACATGCGCAAGATGTGAGCGATTCCGGGGCGCCTAATCAGCTTGGTGACGAAGGCTCCGATCTTGCCGAAGAAACTCGTCGGCTCCTCTTGATTGCGGTCTTGCTCAATGTTGGATTTGAGTTGGGCGATGGCTTCACGGTCTCGCTGGACTCGGTTCTCTATGGCTTCGGTCACTCCTGGCCCCATCATGGATTGGTTGCGACGAACTCGATTGCCGAAATCTCGTCTCGCGCGATCAACGGGATGCACTTCTACTGTGATCAGTGTGTGAACTCAGTACATGCGATGTTGACGCATTCTAGTTGAGGAAACACCGTCGCCCTAGTCGCGACGCCGAATGACTGGCGTTTGGCCAATAATGCCTGATCAAGCACACCTTTGCGGAGGCTCTAGCTGACCTGCTTCTTAGCTCGGCGCTGCGCGAGTTCGTCGAAACCGGTGAAGGTGGACGACTCGGTGTCGGGTTCTGACGGAAGTGTGGAGACGGTGCCCTCCACGTCACGCCACACCCCAGACAATGCAATCGCAAACATTCCTTGGCCGCCGCGCAAGAGGTCAACAACTTGGGAATCGTCAGTACATTCGTAGACGGAGACACCATCGCTCATCAAGGTGACACCAGCGAGGTTTTCTACGCCTTGCTGACGAAGATGGTCAATCGCAATGCGGATTTGCTGCAAGGACACGCCGGCGTCGAGGAGGGAGCGGACTACCTTCAGTAACAGAATGTCGTGGAAGGAATAGAGTCTCTGGGTTCCTGATCCTTCGGCGTCACGGACGTGTGGAGTCACCAGCCCGGTACGAGCCCAGTAGTCAAGCTGACGGTAGGTGATTCCGGCTGCTTTACAGGCGACGGGCCCACGAAAACCGATGGATTCGGGGACGACGGAGAAATCGCCGTCAAAGAGCGCGTCTTGGTCAAACTGGACACCAGAGTTGCCACCGGCACGCTGAGAACTCATCATCTAATCCATTCTGTCGATCCGAGTTGACGGACCCTTCCTGATCGGTAGTAAAGACGCTACGACGAATATGCAGGTTATCGCAATCATCACACCCGGGCGTGTCGACGCCGTTACCTTCCCGTGTCCATTCACGAGGAAATATCTGATCTGCGACTCCTGACACCCTCAACCTGAGGTTCAAGCCCAAGCGCGACGATGAGGGTCCGCAGGTAAGAAAACCAGGCAGCGATGCCGAGAGGGGTGGCTTGTTGGTTGCGGAACTAGCGTTCGAGGATGACGTGCATCATCGCCGCGTGGGTGTGGACGACGAGTTGGGTAATCTCTCGGGCGGCTTGGATGGCGTCGTTGCTGCCGCGTCGCAGCAGCGGCAGGATTGCTTGTTCGACCATTCCGGCTTCACGTTCGGCAGCTTGAAAAATCGCTCTCATGTGACGGGCAGTGAAGCCATAGGGTTTGAGTTTTGCCGTCGCTAACGCAATGGTGAGGGCTTCTCTGCCGTAGTAGCCACCATAGCGGGGACTGATGATTTGTTGACGCTCCATCTCGATCAACGTGGGTTCGTCAATCCCTGACATGTTGATCAACTGGCGCCGAGTAACCCTGATGGGTCTCTTGCGCGCCGCAGCGGCAGTCGGCGGGGCTGCCGGACCGGGGGTCGGTGCAGGGGGCTGGTCGGTGCTGTCCGTAGGCATCGGGGAAGAAGGCAAGGATGCCGACGGCTCCGGGGGCTGCGGGGTCTGATCTATAGTCGGGGGAACCAATCCCCGATCCATCATCTCCAGGTTGGACCGGATCACGCGCAGCGGGAGAAAGTTGTCTCTCTGGGAAATCAGGACGTAGCGTAGCCGCTCAATATCCGCATCGGAATAGCGACGAAACCCAGACGGAGCTCGTTCTGGCATCACCAAACCGAGCTTTTCTAGGTAGCGGATCTTGGAGACAGTAATATCGGGAAACTCAGGTTTGATAATGTTGAGCGCTTGCCCGATAGTACGCAGGGGTTGAGCCATTAGTTAGACCCATGCTCGCTTACGAAATACACCATCCTAAACTTGCCGATCTGAACCTCGTCTCCGGGGCGCAGCGGGGCGGAGTGATCAACGAGGGTGCGGTTGATATAGGTGCCATTGAGACTGCCTTGATCTTCAACGCAGACCACACCGTTACCCATGATGAATTTAGCGTGGTGTCGAGAAACAGTGATGTCGTCGAGGAAGATATCGGAATCTGGATGACGACCAACCGTCGTCACTGGATTATCCAGCAGGTAGCGCGCCCCCATGTCGGGACCGCGAGTCACCAGGAGGAGGGCTTTGCCTTCGGGGATGGCCTCGACGGCGGCTTGATCTTCAGAATTCATCTCGACGATCTGAGGGCCTTCGTCGACGACCACGGGGATCACTCGGGTGGTATCGGATGAGGGCTCCACGCCTAGGCGCGCGCCACAGTTCGAGCAGAAATTGCTGCCGGCAGTGTTTTCACTACCGCACTTTCCACATTCGATCATGAAATCCTCCACTCGATCTGATTGTTAATTCGTCAACATGGCCAATCCTGCTTGTACCATCCTAGAGACCATCACGGAAACATCCAGTATTGACGGTGTGAAACGCCGACAACATTCACGATGGCGAGATGTGACGCGTCCCGGACAGGCAGCAATACCCCTTGACGAATCAACGATGTGTCAGTGCCACGGTACCAAACCTGAGAAAACCGGGAGCTGATATCTAAGGAAACCGGAGACATCACTCAATCTTTCATCAGTAAGAGGGTCTACCGCGACGGCTTCCCGTAGTGCAGCTCAATCGGAGTTACTGTCGAAGAGATCAGGATCTGTTGGTCGGTGATGATGCTCACGCGTCCACCGACATGGCCGGATTCAATCTGGGACACTGCCCCACCCCTGAAACGTAGCCCCTGATCGAGGGAATGGGGGTCGCCGATCGCTTCAATCACTAAGGGGAAGGTGATTTCGCGTCCACTCACCACCAATGCCCCATCACGGGTGGCGAACCAGGTCTGGCCCACCACTCGGATCGAGTCGTTGATCTCGATGGCCTCAGCCCCGGCGTCACGAAGCTCCCCGACGGTGTCCATCACCATCACCGATGTCACCTTCTGCGGATCAGCGTCGATCAGCACCCGCACACCTGGCCCGGTTGCGCCGACTGTCCCAGCGAGTACCCCCAAGGTCGAGATGCGTTTGTTGATCTCTTCACGCGCGGTGGCATCCCGATCGATACCGGATTGGAGTTTGGCTTTGGTATCTTCTAGCCGAGAATTCTCGGATTCGAGTTTGCGGGTTTCAGACTCGATCCGTCCCAGGGATTGGACGAGTTCGTCGCGACGGTAGGTCTGGTAGACCGAGTCATTGCGGGTCGTCTTGATTTGCCAGATGGTGGCGATCATGGCAAGTGCGACGGCGATCCCGACTACTGCCTGGCCAAGGCTAGAACGCAAGAATCGGGAGAAGAAATGGGGTGTGGCGGTCTCAGGCATGGAACACCAGCCGGCGGATCGATGCGAGATTGGTAAAAATTCGGATGCCCAGAACCACGATGATGGCGGTAGACAACTGTG
The DNA here is from genome assembly GCA_023442485.1 of Actinomycetes bacterium. Taxonomy (GTDB): domain Bacteria; phylum Actinomycetota; class Actinomycetes; order Propionibacteriales; family Propionibacteriaceae; genus JAEZZG01. The sequence goes on from JAEZZG010000014.1 coordinate 4,800, forward strand.
AACCTACCCCGATCAAGTCTCCGATCCACACCATCAGTCCGGCAATGGCGATGTTTGAAACGAAACTGACCAGGAAGACTCGGTCAGTGAAGGTATCGGTCAAGTAGGCGCGGAAACCTCCGATAATGGCGTCGAAGGCAGCGACGATCATGATCGGCAAGTAGGGCTGGATGACCAACGGCAGTTCGGGAGACCAGACCAGGCCAATCACTACCCCGGCGATGAGGCCGATGATGACGAGCATCGTGGTTTCTTTCCTTCCTCGTTGTCTTCCTGATTCTGACAACGTCTGATGTGACTCTTGGCCGACATCGAATGGTCATCTCGTAAGGTGTGTCTTGATTCTAGATCAGTATCATCGTCACATTTGGGCGATTGCCTCGTCATGGGTTGGCTTTGGCGTGAATCAAGGCCGGGTTTGAACTAGCCGGTACGGTGATCGACTCCACCACCGTCACCTGGTAGTCAATCCCGTAGCGTTGTCTCAGCAGCTCCCACCACTGGCCTGAGTCACTAGCGGCGAAGGCTGCCGGCAGACTTCGCTGGTCACCGATCACTTCGACTCGATAGGGCGTCGAAATCGAAACATAGTTGACGGTAATCGCCGAGCCTGCGTCTCGAATCGCGGTCTTTGAAGTCACCCGATGCCCATTCACGCTGATCGCCTCAGCCCCGGCTTCCCACATCACATTGACGAGTCGACGCAGATCCTGATCGATGATGATCTTCTCTGCTGACTCAGGCTCCGTAATGGTGATCACTACGCCCGGGCCCGTCATTGACGCATACCCGGAACTTGCCTCAATCAATGACAGCTTTTCTGTCAATGACGGTTCGCTATCGAGATCGCGGCGCAACTGCTCAATGTCTGTCTTGAGCCCGGCGTGCTCTTGTCTGAGTTGAGCCAGGTATCCAGAGTCGGCTTGGACTCGGGTGATCAAGGCTTGGCGGTCCTTAGTTGTTTGAGGCGAGTTACGCCAATGCACGACCCCGTAGGCAGCTATCAACATTCCAGCGATCACGGCGATGACCAGTAAGGACGCCCGTCCCGTCTTGCTCAGGGGTGGACGAGTGACGGCAGCGTAATCGGGATCGACTGATTCCTCGCTCAACGCCTTGAGCAGTTGTATGGACGCGTCAACGGGCGTCGTCACCGATTGCGGCTGTCTCTCAGCCGGGGTGGACGAGGTCATGTCGCCTCGATGAGTTCCCTAGGGGTGCGCAGGATTTCAAAGGTTTGCTGGACGTAGAGTAGTCCGGCCCACCAATACATCCCGGTCCCCCACAAAGCGGCCGCCCAGCCGACGATGGAGAAGACTAGGGCGCCAGGCATTGACGTGTAGCCGATCAGGATCAGCGGAAGCGCACTCAAAAGGAAGAAGGTGGCGCATTTGCCGATGAAGTGAACCGGCAGAGAGGTGTAGCCACGTCGTCGTAGGAGGGGAACCAGACAGGCGATCATGACGTCGCGGCCCAGCAGGATCGCAACGAAGCACCAGGTGAGGAATCCGCGAATACCGAGGGCGACGACGATGGAGATGATGTAAAGACGATCGGCGATCGGGTCGAGCATCTGCCCGAGTTTGGAGACGGTGTGGGTGGCGCGGGCGATTCGTCCGTCAAAAAGATCGGTCAAGGAGGCGATGACGAGGATCAAGGCGGCGCCGATGTCGGCGGAGTTGGAGCGGTAAACCAGGACCAGGATCAAGAAGATCGGCACACCGAGTAAACGCAGGAAGGACAACACATTGGGCACGGTGAACAGAGCTTCAGTGTCGTAGCTGTGTTCTTCCGGTGAGTAGTGCACCGTCATGTCACCTCCTTGGTGGTCGATTTCGAGTGATTCAACCTGATCTCGTTGACTAGCTCATCCTACTTGTCTGAAAAATTCACCTCAATCCGAGCCCCTCCCAGTGCCCGTTGATATTGATCCATGATTCTAGGCCCGAGCACATCCCAGTCGAACTCTCCGGCCCGCCTCGCCCCGTCGTGGAGCCGGAGATCACGCGGTTCAGCGAGACTTTCTAGCAAGACGCGGGCAAGGTCTTCGCCATCACCACAGCGGAAGGTTCGGCCCACCATTGCCCCGTCGGCGGTGAGGACATCAACGAATGCCGGGATATCGCTGGCGACGACGGGAGCGCCAGAAGCGAGGGCTTCTATCAGAATGATCCCGAAGGATTCCTGGCCAGTATTGGGGGCCACATACACGTCTGAACGGGAAAGAAGCTGATTGCGATCTGCATCTGAGAGGAAACCGGGGAAGGTCACCCGCTCGTCATCGCAGCCGCTACCCTTCCCGATCACCACAACTTCCAGGTCCGGGTAGCGATCCAAGACCGGCTCGAGGGCCGCCTGCAGAATCGGAAAACCCTTGCGCGGCTCGTCATAGCGTCCCACGAAGGTGATCCGAGGATGGTCGCCGCCGCGCCACTTCCCGGTGCACGGTTCGAGCTGGTAATCGTTGATGTCGATGCCGTTGCCGATGATCACGGGTTTGACCCCATAGAGGTGGTGGGCGACATTCCATGCCACTTTGGATACCGCAATCGACGACGACATTCTGGCTACGATCCGCTTATTGATCCGAACCACATTGCGCAAGAATCTCGACGGTTTACGGGCGGCATGGAAAGTTCCAACGATCGGGCCGTTGAAGGCGCACAGGGCGTGCAGAGCCACTGATGGTGCGAGAGGCTCGTGGATGTGCAAGACGTCAGGGTTGCTCCAAGCTAGCCAGCGCCGAACCAGATTCTTCGGCTTTCGCCCGTAGTTGATGTGGGCAAGGGAGCCATTCGTGCGGACTTTGAAACTTGGACCTGCCGTGACGAATTCGGAGCCGTCGAAGCCGTAGTCGTTGAAAATGTCGAGGCTAGGGAAATCGGGGCCGATGATCGATACCTGATGCCCTTGGGACTTCATCCAGCGGGCTAGACCAAAAATGTGGTTCTGGACACCACCCGGTTTAGCGAATGAGTACGGACAGACATACCCGATCTTCATAGCGCCCTTTCCTGCTTTCTACGATCGTCGGTGTGAGCAAACGGGGACAGGCTTGTGCTTACCTGCGTCGATCGGTGACGTCAGGGTGAATTCCGGTCGGGAAGAACCGCTGGAACATGTGCCAGTCCACGACATGATTTCGTACGCTCAACGCATAGAAATCTACCATTTGTTCGCAAGCCCGACGAACCCCCTCAGCCCCAGGTAGCACACGGATCTCATCCCCTAGGGTGATATGCATCGTCTGGCCCTCATAGTTCAAAGCTGCCGGAACAAGGTGGGCGCCGGTGCGCTGGGCGATCACTGCAGGGCCTGGCGGGA
>JAEZZG010000021.1 GCA_023442485.1 Actinomycetes bacterium
CCTCGTAGCGGTTCGTAATGATGACATTCACGAGCAGATTGCCGGTTGCCTCGTCGGTAGTCTCTTCTCGCTCGATCTGCGCGCTGTAGTGTTCGGGAACCTCAACCTCCTTGACGGAGTAGACGTAGGGATCACCGTTCTCATCGAAGCGCGGCAAGTCAGTCCAGTGGTAGCTCCAGTCATTAGCGGCGTTTAGCTCCACTTCGTCACCGAAAACTTCCTCGTTGCGCAACAACTGCACCTTCACTGAGGACGGACGCTCAGCGTCTTCACCTTCCCACACCTTCGTCACTCGCACCTCAGTCGTCGGGGCAAGATCGTTGGTGACCGTGACGGAATAAAGCACGTCCTCAGACTGGTTGAATGCCTCCACATGCATACTTCCGTGGGCGAACTCAGGAAGATGAACTGTCCATCCCGCTGCTGCGGACCCGGTGATGTCGATGGTGTATTCGGGGCTGAAGTTCGGGTAGTAGGAGCCATCAGCCTGCTTATCCCAGACCACCTTGGACGGAACCAGGCCACGGTCCAATGCGAAGGGGGCCGTCGCTGTCCAGCTTGGGTTCGTCTCATCGGCGAGTTCTGCGCTCTCGTCGAGCTGCTTCATCACTGGGTCGCCCTTGTCGTCAAAGACGGGATTCCCGGCCTCATCATTTTCTTGAATCCGGAAGTTCAACTTGGTCTTCTCATATCGAGGACCAGCGCCTCCACTACCGTCCTGAGCAGGTGGCATGTATGGATTATCGCCGCTAGTAAAGGACCAATAACGACTAAAGATCAGGCCTTGTTTGGCGTAGCTTACCGAGTACGACGGCACAAACTCGTCAGCACCAATTTCACGCACCTCATAGTTATTCTTCAGAACCATGTCGCCAGGAATCTCGAAAACGTGGTTCCAGTTATTGCCTTCATTCAACTCGGCTGTGAAGTCGGGCTCGGTGCTGCCAACCTGGAACAGCCCAACCTGGATCGGGCGACGCTTAGTTTGTGCAACAGTGTCAGCCCACACCTTATTCACCCGCACCTTCTGGTTCGGGTTATTGGTGATGGTGGCAGTGGGGAGAACCATCCGCTTCTGCGCATAGAATCCGGGATCGTTCGTGGCTGCGGTCGAGCCTTCGTCGCCGGGGGCGCTCACCCAAGGAGCCAGATCAGGTAGTTCGACGGTGTAGCCCACGGCGGCATCACCGGTGATCCGAATATCGAAACTCGTTGTGGCATAGACGGGAAGGTCTTTCCCAGCCAAGTCATCAAGTGGGTAATACGTGGTCTTGATCGGCGTATCAGCATTCATCGGCAACGCCAATGTGCCCTTCCAGACTCGGTCGGGCACGGGCTGAGCCGGATCATCGACGAGCTCAATCACGCTCTGTTCAGAATAGGGCTGGCCGTTGAGGGTGACGTGCATCGGCAGCGACACCTTGGTCGCTGGCCATTGTTCAGGCCAGTAATACCGGAAAATCCGAGGGTCGTCATACTTCCATCCGCCATTGCCGAAGGTGGCATCAGAGAAGACACGCCACACGTCAAGGACATAGACCTCTTCAGTGGTGTTAATCGTTGGTGAGTACCCTTCGACGGGACGCTCCTTGACCTCGAGTTGGTATTTGTGGTCGGCAGTGTCTTCAGGGATTCCAGTGAAAGAACCGCGCCAGCCTTCGTTTGCCTTCAGCTCGATGGTCTGGAACAACATGCCGTCAACCCACAACTCAGCAATGATCGTGTTGGGACGGTCTTGAAGTTCGATGCCGTACCATGACTTCTTCACTTCCAGGGAACGAGTGCTCGGTTCACCGCTGCTGACGCCGATGTTGCCACCGTATCCGCCGCCAATGGTTGCGGAGTTACCTTCGATTAGCACCTTGGCGTTAGCCTTCAGCGTGGCCTTCTGTTCGGCAGTGTAGGAGTCCCCCGCAGAAACATGAAGACCCTTGTATGTTTGCGTGAGCGCCTGCGTCGTCAGCGGTTGACTACCGACATTGTCGCGGTAACGGGCATTGGCCTGGTCGTCGTACCACTTCAGCGGCCCAACCTGAGGATGTTCAACATGTAAGGACTTGATCAGCGTCTTAGCGATGTCCTTTTTATTGAGTTTGAAAGTGTAGTCAGGGTAGAGGGAACGCGAGAAGCTGACGTCGTCACCTCGGGTCACTGCGTCGTTGTCGAAGATAGCCAAAGACGCCCGTGCAGCGAAACGCACGATACTCTCCGGGCAGGACCAGATCCCGCCACCCGAACCTGGGCTCATATCGACCCATGCGGGAACTCGGCCGGTGTGAACGGCGTGGTTACCCGTGATGACGGCATCCTCTAATTCGATCGCGTAGGGCGGGAAAGCACCACCGATACCGCCGCCGTAATACTCGGCTGAGTTGTTCAGAATCTTCCCCGCTTTGATCTCGACGGCATGAGAAGACACCCAGATACCGCCGCCGGAGCCGAATGGACCACCGAAGGCCTTGTTATTGGAGACCTCACCGCCGGCCATCACGAAGCGACCGGGCGAATAGGTCTGATATTTGTCTAAGGGGGTGCTGTATGTGTTCGAGTAGTTAGCCCCAGATTCGTAGATGTAGGCGTCCATGACAAAGACACCGCCACCGTTTCCGTTGACGGCGGAGTTCCCGGAGATCACCCCACCGTTCATGAAGCCTTGACCGTTCTCGATGATGCTCAAACCGCCACCGAAGTATCCGCCCTTGTTATTGGTGATCGAGCCACCGTTCATGGTGAAGGTTGCCAGGTTCGGGGTGGTCGCATTGAGGGTCATGCCGAAACCGCCGACGGATATACCACCAATGACGCGACCACGGTTGTCGCTGATCTCGCCGCCGTTGAGGGTGAAGTTACCATGTTTGACCCATAGGCCGCCGCTGCCGCCGGCGTAGGAACTTACCGGCTTCTCCCAGACTTCATTGCCCGCGATGCGGCCGCCGTTCATCTCCATGGAGGATTCTTGACCGTCAACGACGACGGTGGAGCGATAGTCATTGTGATTGCCGCGCTGGTTGATGAAGTGTGCGCTGTTGGCAGTGACGTGCCCGGATTGGATGACTTGGAGCCACATGGCTGAGCTTGCTGCTTCGGCCGGGTCTTTGAGTTGGCCGTCGAAAACGATCGGGGTGTCTGCCGGCGATGACCCGAAGGTGACGCGGGCTTTGCCGGTCACAATGATTGGCGTCTTGTTCGCCGGGGCATGTTCAGTGATGGTTGCGCCCTGGACGGGATCACCTAGCACAGTGATGATCTTGCTGCCGCCGATCACAAGTGTGTCTGTGAGGTCGATGGTGCCCGAGACGGTGATCGCGGTGGCTACCCCGTCAGGAGCGGCGTTGATGGCGTCTCTGAGTTGTTGCTCGGTGGTGACGAGACCGGCTTGGGCGTTGCGCGTAGTTGGGATTGATGCGGAATCGTCGGTGGACGCGTCCGCCGGAGCAACAGCACCGCTACCAGTGTCGGCACTGGATGGGGTTTCGTGGCCAGAGGTCGCCGGAGCGGATGATCCAGAATCGGAAGGCTCGGCTGGAGAGGCGGCTATGTCCTCGCTGCGTTCGGGCAGAGCCGGCGTCATGGAGGCACCGCTTGGTTGAGGAGTTGCGGTTTGTCCTTGATCTGCAGGAGGTAGGTTGGGTTCTGCTTGTGCCAGCGGACCTGTGAGGCCTAAGGAGACAAGGAGTAACGAAAGAAAAACGATGATGACGCCAAAAATGGATGAAACGCGGCGCGTCGAATAGGAGTGATTACGCAACTTTCCCCCCGAGAAACGCTGACAACGGTGATGTTGGCTAGTGTTTCGGAGAGTTTGCGATTCTAGTGGACCCCGGCAAACACTAGATATTCAAGGTCACCATAACAAAGTTCTTATGACAAGGCCATTCGGAGTGATTATTCGCAGCTAAGGCCTAAACACGAAAGGAAAACAGCGGGCCATCCACCACCGGTAGTGATGAATGGCCCGCTGCAACAGTTCTTATCCGCTCCTAGTTGCCAGAAGCCGGCAACCCGGGTTTCACGGGAGGCGTCGGCGGGGTTGGAGTTGGAGTCGGTGTCGGAGTTGGAGTCGGTGTCGGGGTAGGTGTAGGTGTTGGAGTCGGAGTCGGAGTAGGGGTAGGAGTCGGAGTCGGAGTCGGAGTAGGGGTAGGAGTCGGAG
>JAEZZG010000050.1 GCA_023442485.1 Actinomycetes bacterium
ACATCTATCAATCCACCCCGAGACTGAAGATACGTTTGATGCCCATTCCCGGTGGTGCGCAAGCGACGCCGACGCCTTGATGATGCCACGCTAATCTCCTCGTTTTGGTTGATCAGACCCGCTCACATGACGATCAAGATGATGATAACGATCACCGCGATGAGCAGCACTGAGCTGGCCCCGATGATGAACTTCCAGCCGACGTTGGGTTCCGGCGCCTGGGCGTCGGGGGCCAAGGCTGCCGGGACGGTGAACTGAGCCGGCCAGCGTACCGACTCCCCCTCGACCTTCTCATTGGCGTAGCGCATCTTGAACATGCTCTTGACGGATCGCCCCTGAAGTTCAGAGGGCATCGCGAACTGTGGGGCAGCGCGGTTTTCCTGCGGTGTGCGCGTCGCCCATTCTGGGACTTTGAACTGCGGCGGGGTCACCCACTGTTTCTTCTTGGGACGTGACGAGCTGCCGCCGGGCTGGGGATCAGGCTGAGCCGGGGTTGATTCATCGTCATGGTCAGCCATCCAGCCATCACCCTTTCCACCGCCTGATCTATGCCATTACCTCGTCTAGCATAGCCGACTGCACCAACCGGGTGACCGGGTAAATAAAGGGGTGGCGCTGATGTTTCCACCAGCGCCACCGAGGGTTTGCCTAATCGACTAGTCGATCAAGACGGGGTTAGACCTTACGTCTGCGATCTCCAGGAATAGCGAGCACTGCAAGAGCCTGCGCAACTCCATTGGAGGGCGTGCTTCCGTTCGCTCCCGAGTCCGGTAGACCGGGCTTGCCAGGCTTACCGGGCTTGCCAGGCTTACCGGGTTCACCAGGTTTACCAGGCTCGCCGGGCTTACCGGGATCCACGGAAGTGATGGTCTTCCAAGTGACCTTGATCGTCTTGGTGACCTTATTCCCAGCCGAATCGATTGCAACCAGGGTGATGGTGGCATCCTTACCGGGCACCAGCTCAGCCTTGTTGTAACCAACTTCGAGCGGACCGTCTTCAGCGTCGTGAGCCGAGATCGCACTGTTGAACTCTTGCTCCCAGTCACCCTTGGGATCGAGCTCGATGGATTCCGGAGCTTCAATCACCGGAGGTCCATCAACGCAGAAGCTCATATCGGCTTGACCGGTGCGACCAGCCTTGTCGACACCCTCACCAGCAAGGTTGTAGCACCCAGGAGTGAGGCCGTCCAGCTCCACGTTGAAGGTGACCGTCTTCGGACCCTGCTCGCCGTTATCCGGAGCGATATCGGCGTCAGTGACCTCGCCGCCCAGCTCGTCGAGAGTCTTGACCGTGTTGGCATCAAGGTTCTCCAGAGCACGCTTGGTGCTTGCGCTGAGCTTCGGCTTGTCAGCCTTAGCAGGCTTGACGGCATCAGCCTTCTCACCGCTTGGCTCAACAGCAGATTCACCAGACTCTGGCCCCTTATCTCCCGAGCTTTCGTTGATCACCGGAACCGGGTAGGTGGTGTCAGCGTCAGGCTTGCCAACCAAGATCATCCCAGCACCTGGGTGGCGGCCATAGTCAAGTTCCTTCGTTTCAGACTTGGCGACGCTATCTCCGCTCGGGCCATACAAGATGTAGCTGGCCTTGACCAGATTCTCGTCGCTGACCTTGACCGTCATGGTCTTTCCTGTCGGATCGGTGATCGAGGAGCCATGATCGACGTCACCGGTGATGGTGACCGTCGGATCTTGATCATCGACGACGATCGGGACCAGCATCAGGCTGGCATTGCCCATCTGATCCTTCAGGATCACCAACATGGTGTCACCATCGCGACCCATGACGGTGGTGGAGAACTCATGTTCGGTCTGTCCCTTACCTGGGTCGAACAGAGTCATCGCATCACTGATCACGTTGAGATCAATCTGCAGGGTGTAGCCGAAGGCATTGTCCCAGACTCGACCAGCAACCTCGAATTCGCCTTCCTCAGTGAGGTAGATCGCGCCATCAGGGCTGATGGTTGGCTTGTTGAACTCAATGCCAGGTGCGTGCGAATCGTAGAGGAACTTCAAGCCGTGATTGACGAACTCGGAATCATCTTGGTCAATGATGGTGACATTGACCGGGGTGATGCCGTCCTTGAGGGCAATCTCAAACTCGAAGCTGCCGTCAGGCTTGATATCAACCGGTTTGCCGTCAATGGTGAACGTCTTGGGCATGCGCAAGAACTTGCCCTTGAGGATGTAGATGTCGTTGCCGTTCTCATCCTGCTTGATCTTGCCGTCTGCGTCGCGAGCAAAGTCACCTGAGTTGTAGGAGTAGTGGAAGGAACCCTTAGGATCGAAGTTCCATCCAATCCAGCCACCCAAGAAGCTCGTCTCAACCAGTGGACCGGTGGTGACAGACGGATCCAGGCACCACGGGATGACGACCACCGAGCTGTTAGCACCATCGGTTGCCCGAACGGTGATACCGGTGTAGTTACCCGATGGCACGACACCCTCTGCTACCCAGTTGCCGTCTTGGTCAACATTTACCTTCTTTCCGTTGACGGTGACTGTGACGATACTCAGGTTTGCATCGGAAACAGAACCGCGGACGGTGAGTCCGGAGGCGTCAGGCTTGTTGACACAGCCGGTGTCATGGGCGGGTTCGGTCACGACGAGCTGAGGAGCATCATTGTCGTAGATGAACATGTACCGCTTGGTAATCAGCACGTTCCCGTCAGCGTCGAGAGCTTCAACAACGACGGTGTTCTCACCCGGGCGAATTGGAACCCGCATCTCAAAGTAGCCATCAGACTTCTTCAGATCATAGGTGTCGTAGTGACCTGGCGGATCAGTGTGGTTCACATCCACAACCTGGTCCCCAACCCGAACCTGGGTGATCTTGGTTGACGCGATACCGCTGATCGGAATCGTGCCGTCCTGGACGAACATCTGGTTACGGATCCGATCCGGGGTGTTGTCCCCGATCACCTTCAACTTAGCCGGTGGTTCGTCGCCAACCGGATTGCCAAGGGTCATCTCATTGTCTACCAGGAGGTAGTCCTCGAGGAAGATGTTGTGCATACCGATGGCCCGGGCGTTGTCCTGGCTGAGGACGATACCCATCTTGTGCTTGGTGGAATCGAAGGTAGCTTCGTAAGTTCCATCGTCGAGTTTCTTCATCGGTACTGGACCTGCGTCAGAACCGACCATGACACCGTCGGCGGTCTCTAGCACACCCGAGCACCGCTTCTGCGGGTCATTGGCGCACTGTTCGGCAGCCTGAGCCGGGGTGAGAGACTCGATGGTGGCGGGGTCAGTGCCTTGCGGCATGTCCTTGACGGCAAAGACGACCTTGATCTCGTTGCCCTCGACAGTCTTGGAAATCACATGGATGTAGGGTGCAGTGTTATCCACGCCGAAGGTCATATCGAGGTTCTGCCAATCATAGTTGGCAGACATCCGGCCCTTGAGACGGTAGGTGTACTGACCATCCGGAACCGAGACGATGTTGCTGTTCGCTGGATCGTAGACGGTACCGTCGAACTCCATAGCGCTGAAGCCGTTGAGGGCGCGTCCATTCTGATCCTGAAGCAGGTCGGACAGGTTGTAGCGCGAGATTTCGTTTTCGCCACCTAGAGTCCGAATGACCTTACCGTTAGCGTCGAGGACCTCGCCCTCAACACGGTCCGGAGACCTCAGTAACAGCGCCTTGGGGAAGACGTTGTCACGCTCACCGTCGCCATTAGGCGAGATCCACATGTTCTTGGCTTCTGGCCCGAGGATGGATTCACGAGTCAGACCCAAGATCCATGGCACCTTGGTGTAGAGACCGGTCTGGTAGCGGCTGGTGGCACCTAAGGCTGCAGCGAGTGAGTTGCTAGCGAAACCATCGTCATAGACGGGCAGGTCGAAGATAGGTTCAGCGTTCCAGTCACCGGCGAAGCCCATGTATGGCAGGGACAGGTTCGGCTGGCCAGCGTCGGAGGAAATGAACTTGACCCAGCCCTCAACCCAGTGGGCTTGAGCCGCGTTGACAGAGACGGTGAAGTTGACATCAACACTGGAGTTTGCTGGAACCGTGATGGTTGCCTTGTCTACCGAGATGGCATCGGTATTGGAGCACACGGTACCGAGCACACCTGAGGAGTCGGTGGCTTCGTTGAGAACGCAGGTGTTCGCCGCGGTAAAGGTCTTCGGCGAGTCAGATTCGTTCGTCAACTTGACGGTGAAGGACTTGGAGCCTTCAAAGTCCTTCAAGGCGACGTTGGGTTGGCCATCAACCGTTGCCGTGACCTGAGTTGCCAGGGCGTCCTTGTTCTGGGTGAGACCGGCACCGATCCGGCGCGGAGCGAACGGAACACCATTCGACTGGGTCAGGATCATTGCGGTGTTGGACAAAATGGTGCGCAGCTTGGCGTTGATCTCAATCTTGGTTGCCCCAGGCATCCGTTCTTTCAGAGCCTGAATCATGACGGCGGAGGAGCCAGCCACCTGAGGAGTTGCCATCGAGGTGCCTGACATCGAACCGTACTTGTTGTCGTTGAGAGTGGAGTAGACGGCTCCACCAACACCGGCGATCTGCGGTTTGAAGTTCAGATCGGGAGTGGCACCCCACGAAGTGAAGTCAGAAGCCTGGACCGGTCCCGCATTGGGGAAGGACCCGACAGAGTCGGTGAAGGTCACCTTGACGGTCTTGCCAGCGCTGAGTTGATCAGCGAGTTGTTTGCCGTCGGAGTGGCCCATGCCGGCGCCAAAAATAGAGAAGGAATCAATCCCGGCCATTCCTGGGACGGCGTCGCCACCAGCGGCGTGGTTGTAGATCACGACACCTGTGGCACCCTTAGCGACGGCATTCTTGAACTTCTCTTCAAAGGTGATCTCGCCACGTTGGATCAACACATAGTTCCCAGAAGCGGTATCCGGAATCTGGTCCGGCTTGCCCAAGTCACCGAAAACCAGGGTGTGCTCTTGGCCGTCAGCCTGACCGACCTGGACCTGGTATCCAACTCGGGCGCTTCCGTCGTCCCACACCGCGTTGGCGATGGTCATCGTCGCGAAGCTGTTGTTGATCGACGCTACTGCCAAGGCCTCTGGGGCAGACGCGGGAGAACCGAGGGAGCCGTTGTCGAGAGTGCCGAGGTCATTGGTTGCGGTACCTGCAGCCGAAGAGGCAAGGCCATCGTTACCAGCGGCGACGACGACTTGGACGCCAGCCTTCTGAGCGTTGGCGATCGCCCGAGCTTCACCGTAGCCTTCACCGTCATGACCATTGGATGAACCCAGGGACAAGTTGATGACGTCAGCACCTAGCTCGTAGGACTTCTCGATCGCCGCAATGATGTCGTCTTCTGCAGCACCGGTCTTTCCCGGATCATTGGAGAAAACCTTCATTGCCAACAACTGGGCATTTGGAGCGATGCCGAGTAGACGACCGTTGGTCGCAGCGGAAGAACCCTTGCCGCCGTTAGCGGCAACGATGCCAGCCACATGCATACCGTGCATTGAGCTGGTTAGATCCTTGACCTCATCGTTGCGGTCAGCGAAGTTGTAGCCGTAGGGAACCTTGTCGGTAAACCCTGGAGTCGGATTCATCTTCTTTTTTGACGCAGCCTCATCATCGAGACGCATATCTTGGTGATGAATGTCAATACCAGTATCAATGATGGACACGAGGGTGCCGGTGCCGTCGACGCCGTAGGCTTCGCGGGCAGCAGCGCCCTGAACAACCTGGTTGACGTTATCCATCGTCGGATAGAACATCTTCACTCGGCTAACGGAATCTACCAGCGGGTGGGCCTTCAAGGCATCAATCTGATCCTCAGTGACCCACGCGGAAAAGCCCTTGACGAGTGTGCCGAAGGTGCGGCTTACCTCGAGGTTGAGTTCCGGAGCTTTGTAGAGCTCGGACACCGTCTGATTGACCTGATTAATGTTGAGGGTGCGGTTCCCCACACCATCAGGCTGGCCCTTGAGTAGGACCATGACTTTCACTTTTTGAGTGGACTTCTGAGCTGCCGCAGGGGGCGGAGTGTCTCCGTTACCGGAGCTACCTCCTGGAGCCGCGTAGCCACTCAAGGGCGCCATCGCCAGCAAGGCAGACATGCCGACGCTGAGCGCTCCAAGCGTGAACGAACGCTTCATTGTGTATCCCTTCGATTGAGCCATCAGCACTGGGAGAAAAGGAAAGCTGATGCAGCATTGCGATCCTACTGTCCACGCAGGACTAGATAGGGGGTGAAACCACAATACTGAAAATTTTTCAGAAAGCACCACTCGTCCCACACAGTGACAACATATAAAACGCAATCAAATCGTGATCTAGCTAACTTTTTCTGTCTCACTCATAGCATCTTCACGATTTAGACGCTTCGAGGCGAAAACTTATTGCCGAGGCATCCCTCCCCCACAGCAATCACCCTCATTGTGGCATCCAGGACGAGATTTGCGCGTCACGAGCGACTCACCGTGACGCAAAACGGCTTGTTACCGGCGCAACCCCAACACATTTTACGCCACAAACCCTTTCGCCTTGCCACGGCTCTTGCCACTACCTTCGTTCCCCGAAACGCAAGGACCCGGCTTTCCCTGATGCAAGTATTGAAAATCCGTGCATAGTCCCTGCGCGAGCCCACCACGCACAGCGGAGGGGCTTCTCGGCTGCGGCACCGTGCAGTTCAGTATCGACGAGGTTCTTGGGTCTTGGGATTCCTCATCGGTGCTGGCGCCTGGCGCCTGGGGTTGTGGGACTGACATCGCGTCTGGGTCCTTCCATGTGGTGTCGTAAAACGGAACAACCCCAGACGGGAGTCCAGGGCTGAGATTAAGTAGCGAAGGCCAGCAACCTGATCGAACGGTTACCGGCCTTGAGCCAAAACTATGTGAAGTTGTCGGGCTAGGGGTTAGTCAACGTCCTCAAGGTCGAAGGGGAGCCCTGATTGGGCGAGGTACATGCCGATCCGGATGGCTGCCTCGATGCTTTCGCGGCTAACTACTTGAATATCGATTACCCAGTTATAGGGGTAGTCCGGCTCGTCATCCCAATCCAAGTCCTCCATCTCAATATAGGGCCAGATCTTGACGAGTTCGTCATAGAGTTTCTTCGGCTCAGACGTTCTCACCTCGAATGATGCAATCGTTGCCATAGGTAGCTCTCCTCCTCTCCCACAATCAATAAGACTGAATCTAAGTCTACTCCATTGGGGTTTCCCGCAAGTTGTGGACACTTCCCGTTTATGCGGCTTGTTGTGTTCGTGAGTGGTGTGTGTTCTCGTACTCGACTGGGGTGAGGTAGTCCAGTGCGGAGTGGAGACCTTTACGGTTGT
>JAEZZG010000018.1 GCA_023442485.1 Actinomycetes bacterium
GAGCGGACGACGGGAATCGAACCCGCGTAGCCAGTTTGGAAGACTGGGGCTCTACCATTGAGCTACGTCCGCGTCAGCCGAAGCCAGAACTTCGACTGTGAAGAAAATAGCAGACCCTGAGGTCAAACCCAATTCCTTCTCGTCGGGGCGGCGGGACTCGAACCCGCGGTCTCCTGCTCCCAAAGCAGGCGCGCTAGCCACTACGCTACGCCCCGAAGCTCCACGCCAAGCGTTTCACCGACGCACTACTCTATAGCTTTCCACCGTCCAACGCCAATCCTTCTGCTCGTCCAGCCCTAGATGGCGCCCCTGATCACCCACGCAAGGATCTCGTCGTAGTCATCCTCGCTCACTTGTCGGACCCGTCCGTCCTCGTCACAGTGCGATGCTAGCCAGGAACGGATCTGGCGCTGAGCATAGCTGAGTGACTCCCCCACAGCACCACTGAGGTTCCTGCTTCGGTTGGCGAAGGCCAGTGCCTGAGCCCGTTGAAGCTCAGTTCCGAATTCACCGGGGATAGTTGACTCCACCAGACGAAGAACTCTAGCGCTCGCATCACCCGCGACACCGTCAAGAATGTCACGTTCCGCATGACAATAGTCGCGCACGAAAGAATCGCCAAGGCGAGCGCAATCACCATCAGCCGCAGTGCCACCAGCACCACTGACGGCGATCCTGGTGGCAATGTGATGGACCGCGCTCGCCGCGTCAGGGATCAGCTCTGGAGACGACGTCGCACAGGCTGCAAGCAGATCAAGGGCCACGCTGAGCCGACCGGGTTGGGCAGGTCCGTCAAGATAAGAAATCGCCTGTCTTAGAGACGTGTTAGTGGCAGTGGAGTCGTGATCGGCGATCCACGCTGCCAGGAGCGGACCCCATATACTCAAGCGGTACTGTGTAGCGTCAATCTGGCTCCAGACATCGCGGAACCACTGCCGGGTAGCAGAGGTCTCACAGCGAAGATCGAGTGACTGAGCAACCAGCCAGGTCTGCACGAGACGAGCGGGGATGTCATGGCTTGCTGGGCGGGGGAAGGCAGACATGATCCCCTGAGCACGCCGCTCCAGCAACGCTCGTGTCGGCGGCGCACTGTAGAGGTCAAGCGAGTAGATGTCGGTACCATCAACGACGTCAATGCCGCAGATTCCCGGCTCGGCAACTGTCACCGTGTAGATTCCGTCACTTTCGCTGACGGACACAGCCGACGCCGCGAAGCGACCGTCAACCGAAGGTGTGACGATGCCGTCGAGGAGGTGGAACTCGATCGAGTCTGCACCCTCAATCGCCAAAGACGACGGCATCCATGACGGCACGCTCCGACCCAACTCGTGGGCGTGCCTGAGCCAGCGTCCCGACCATTGACACCGATAGGAAGGCAGCGCCAGGTGACTGTCGCGACTTATCGCTGGTTGATTAGCGACACCACGGTCAGGCTCGCTGGACGCCACGGAACCATGATCGGATGTGGCAGGTGAGAGGCGCGGGTCTAGTTGACCGGAATCCTTGCCAGACCAGGTGGCAGAACGCCCCACGCTGATTTCCGGATCGCTGAGCCAGTGCCGATCATTGGTGCGGCACCGCCCAGCTCGCTGCTCGAGGCCGAGAAGCCCGTATGGCCCGGCATCAAAGGCCAGGTATCCGCGAGCACCAGCTAACCACTCCAAGTTGGGATGCGAAGTGGTGAAATCAAGCCAGAAACCAGGGATCGAGGCTGGCTCACGAAGAGAGGTGGCCGTCTGCCTAGCAACCGGGGCAGACGCAGCATCTGACGACGTGATATCGACATGGAGGGAAGACGTATCCCCCGCGCTGTGGATGAGGGAGATGCCCTGGATATCGTCAGGTGCGCCCGTGGTCGCCTCTTGGCACGGTCTCGTGTCACCGACGGGAAGCGGGAGAATCGACACCGAGAATCCCCAGGCAGGCTCGAACCAATGCCTGACCTTGGCGGTGAAACCAGCACAGACGAGGTGCTGCTCAATCTCGTCAGGCTCGACGCTGATCTGGCGAGACACCCATCCCTTACCGAAACGAATCATGACCCCGGACAGGACTAGGGTTCCGTCTAACAACCTCAGATCAAAAGAACCGTCCGGGGCAACAATGACATCGGTGCGCGACTGGACCAGATGCCTTGTTCCGGCGGGTCCGGGGGCGATCGGGCTGATGATTACTGTCCGCGCTGACATGTCCCGCACCAGTACAGTCGTCGGTTCGCTAGCTCAGTCAGTTTCACAGGTTTCCCACACACGATACAAGGCTGGTTAGCACGCCGATAGACATAGACCTCACCGCCGTGACGATCGATCCGAGGTGGACGTCCCATCGCCTCGGGTGTGTGCTCGGGAAAGACGGTGTCGATACGGCCAGTAGACACCCCGTCTGCCATGAGCTCAACGAGGTCATCCCACATCGCGCGGAAAGATGACTGCCGCAGCTGAGTTCCCGGACACATCGGGTAGACGCCGTGGCGGAACAGCACTTCCGCGCGGTAGATATTGCCCACTCCCGCACAAATCCCTTGATCCATCAAAAGTGTGGCGACCGGGCGATGAGAGCGCCTGATTTTCTCCCACGCAATCTGCGGGTCGGCGTCGGCACGGAGCGGATCGGGACCAAACTTGGCAACGACATCGTCTCGATCTGACGGTGAGATGAGCCGACACCATTGTGGACCGGTCAAGACGGCAACGTCGTCATCATGACGAATCAGCAGACGCAGTTGGCCCTGGGCAGGAATGTTGGAGTAGAACCGGAGCTTGCCGATAAGACCGAGATGGATGTGGATGATGCGGTCAAGACGATCGGAGTCAAAGTTGATGAAGAGGTGCTTGCCCCACGCCTCAGCGTTGTGCAGGATGTGACCATCGACGAGGGCAGCGGAATCAGCGAATCTGCCTTGAGGAGAAGATACCTCCACCACGTGGCCGGCGAAGCGGGCATTGAAATCGCCAGCGATACGATGGATGACGTGACCTTCCGGCACTGGGTGAGCTCCCTCGCTGTTGAACTGACCAGGGCGGACAAAGCGCATAAGCTGTACTCATGGCCAAGCCCGAGGACCATTCTACAAAGACCACCAACCCTGTCGATCCGGGGTCGACCCGAGGTGAATCCGCACCTGCCAGACCAGATTCTATTCGCGAGTTCGGACGAGACGGGATCTCTGGCCTGGTCAGCAAAGACAGGGCTTTACGGGCTCGCGAGATTTCTCAGCCTCTCCCTCGTGACCACGTCCATGCCCTCGACGTCATCGACGATCTTCTCGACAGAGCAAAGGGACGCCGTTAGACGACGTCCCATCTGGATGGAACAAGCCGGGCTGGTGGTCGCACCTGCCAGACCAGCGTAGCGCCTGTGAGCTAAGCGAAGGCTTGATCTTCGTGGGCGCAAAGTTTCTCAATCCGTCGGGCATGACGGGCTTCACCGGTGAACTCGGTGGAGAGGAAGGTCTTGACGATCTCCCACGCCTGGTCATGGTCGACGAAACGCCCTCCAAGGGAGATGACGTTGGCGTTGTTGTGTTGACGAGCCAAAACAGCTAGTTCCGTCGAGAAACACAGCGCAGCACGGATGCCTTTGACCTTATTGGCGGCAATTTGCTCGCCGTTGCCCGAACCACCCAAGACGATTCCGAGACTCCCCGGCTCGTCAGCGACGGCCTGAGCAGCCGGAAGAATGAACTCGGTGTAGTCGTCATCTGGATCGTAGGTGAGGGCACCGTGGTCAACGACGTCGTATCCGGCTTCGATAAGCCTGGCCTTGAGATCTTCCTTGAGCTCGAAGGCGGCATGATCAGTTCCGATATGAATCCTCATAGCCCCTAGTATTCCACCACTGAGCCGGCATGTCTGGGTCGCCATGCACGTCACTGAAATCCGCTGGAGAGATCAAACCCGACGGATCTGCAACAATCCGTCCCCAGCGTGACCGGCTAGATCAATCCAGCCAACAACCGATTGAAGCCGTCTTCGTCGAGGATCGGGATCCCCAGCTTCTCGGCCTTGGCCAGCTTTGAGCCAGCCGATTCCCCCACCACCAAGTAATCGGTTTTCTTCGACACGGACGACGACGCAACCCCGCCATAAGCCTCAATGATTTCTTGGATGGAGTCGCGACTATACCCCTGGAGACGCCCAGAGGCGACAATGGTCAGACCCGCCAAGGTCTGCGGCGTCTGAACATTTGACGCGACGTCATCCGTGACCGCGCCAGCCCCGCCGTCGGCAGTAGTGGAGCCACGAAAGTTTGACAAGGGTTCCTGCCCCGACGCTTCTAGCCCCGGTAGACTCTCCAACCCGGGCAGACTCTCCAGCGCGTCGAAGGTAGCCCCCGATGTGCCGTGAGCCGAAGATTCAGGCCGGGCAGACGCGACGGCAGAACCCATCGGCACCCCTGCCTTGCGCCAGCGATCAATGATGTCTCGGTGCCAATCAACCTGGAACCACTCGTGGATACTCTGGGCACTGACCCCACCGATCATCGGCAGCGTAGTAAGTTCGGAGACGGACGCCTGAGCAAGCCAATCAATTGACTTCGCCCGGCGCATGATCCGGCGCGCCGTGGTTGGCCCGATATGCCGGATTGATAGCGCCGCCAGCACCCGCCACGGTTCAGCCTTCTTCGCCTCGGCGATCTGGTCAAGCAAACGTTCGGTGGTCTTGGTGGGGACGACTTTGTCACCATCTACTCGGAAGAAGAAACGGCGAGGTTGGCATACGCCCGACTCATCAGGTCGCCACACATAGACGTCACGGAGATCGTCGAGGGAGATGTCAAACAGCCCCGCCTCTGAGGTCAACAGCGGGGTTTGGCGAGGCATCGAGGCATCCTCGGGACGGTGCGTGTCCGGAGCGACCAACGCCAGCACCGTCTCAGCACCCAAACTTTCAATATCGAATACCTTGCGGCTACCTAGAAAGATCAGCCTCTCCATCAACTGGGCCGGGCATGACTTGGCGTTGAGGCAGCGTAGGTCTTTGTCTTCGGGATTCTCATAGCCCAGCTCTGAGCCACATTCGGGACAGTGAGTGGGCATGATGAACGGTCGTTCAGACCCGTCCCGAACCTCAACGACTGGCCCAACCACCTCGGGGATCACGTCACCTGCCTTGCGCAACACCACCGTGTCGCCGATGAGCAAGCCTTTCCTTTCCACCTCGAAGGCGTTGTGCAAAGTCGCTCTTTCCACGCGCGACCCAGCAACGAGAACCTTCTCCATGACGGCGTAAGGAGTGACGCGGCCGGTACGCCCAACACCGACGCGAATATCGAGCAACCTGGTGTGGACCTCCTCCGGCGGATATTTATATGCCACCGCCCACTTCGGCGCCCTCGACGTCGTCCCGAGCTTGCGTTGGACGTCGAGATCATTGACCTTGATCACCACGCCGTCAATCTCGTGCTCAACGTCGTGACGGTGTTTCCCGTAGTAGCCGATATAGTCCAAGACCTCTGCCGCAGACGGCACCACCTTGAATCGGGTCGATACGGGCAGACCGAGTTGTTCCAGCATCGGATAGGCATCTGACTGGCGGCGAAGATCGAGCCCGTCATGGACCCCAATCCCGTGAACCAGCATCGACAAGGGGCGCGACGCCGTCTCAGCAGGATCCTTCTGTCGTAGCGATCCAGCCGCAGCGTTGCGGGGGTTGACGAACAGAGGCAAGATTCTTAGCACCTGCTTCCGCTTCGCCTTCGGGTCAGGATGAGTACCTTCAGCAACCATCTGATTGTGCCGGTTGATCTCCACATTCGCCTCGGCACGGGTTTTGTTCTTCCGCTCAATCGCCTCATTCATCGCGGTGAAATCCTTCACCGTGAAGAACACCTCACCGCGAACTTCCAGAGTCTGCGGAATCGTGCAACCTTCATGCAACCGCTGTGGGATCGAAGCGATGGTGCAGATATTGGCGGTGACATCTTCACCGACGAAGCCATCTCCACGGGTTGCCCCCGTGACCAGGACGCCGTCACGGTAGACCAGATCACAGGCCAGCCCATCAATCTTGAGTTCACACAGCCACTGTGGCTCATAGCCTAGTTCGGCGGTGATCTTCTCCATCCATGCCTCCACGCCCTCCAAAGAAAACACATCGTCGAGGGAAAGCATTTGAGATGGATGCTTCACCGGAGCGAAACTCGTCGACAACGCCGCAGCCCCCACCTTCTGGGTCGGGCTTGAGGCCGTTACCAGGGATGGAAACTCAGACTCGATCTGTTTGAGCTCAACCAAGAGCTGGTCGTATTGGCCATCAGATAGTTCCGAGGTGCCATCACCGTAATAGGCCTGCTGAGCAGCGGTGATGATGTCGACGAGTTCTTTCCAACGACGAGAGGCAGATTCGAGATCGGCCGGTTGAGCGCGAGGTGTTGAGGGCATGGGTAGAAACTAGTCGAAGATCGGGCCAACGTCACGGCTGCGCTTGACTTCGTAGAAACCCGGGTAGCTCATCAGCTTGAGCAAACCGTCAAAGACGTCAAGAGCGTCTTGCCCTTTAGGCGCAGGCGACATCACTGGCCCAAACATTCCCTTACCTCGGTACCCGATGGTGGGAACACCAACATCGGTGCCGGCGATTGATTGAGCTTCGGCGACCTTGTCGTGCAGGTAGGCGTCGTGGATGTTCGTCAGGGCTTCGTCCGCAAGGGCTAGGTCAAGGTTGAGATCACTGAGTGCATCCTTGACGACGTCGATACCAACAGGTTGCTGCTTGAGATGGATTCGGGTTCCCAATGCGGTGTAGAAATCGGTCAGGGTTGCCTCGCCATAGCGGATTGCGACGGCGGCACAAGCACGGGCTGTCGGCCAGGTCTGCTCAATGTGGTCACGATAGTCGGGGTCGAGATCGCGCCCTTGGTTGAGCACGGCGAGGCTCATGATTGAAAACTTCACGTCCATGTCACGTTGATCCATCACCTCGTGAATCCAGCGAGATGCCATCCACGACCAAGGGCAAGAGGGGTCAAAATAGAAAGTCACGGTATCGGATTGCCTCATGCCTCAATCTTATGAGCTGGACCAAAACCTACCCAACCCCACCTCCTGCGGTTATCCCACCCCGTTAGCGCTAGTCAACTACCCAAGGGATTTTTCGCGACTGCCACAACTATTCATATAATGTCGTGAGCTAGTTTCTGGGGGGAGAAAACTAGTGGCCACTCGTTGAGGAGAGTTCATGAATTCGTCAAATATCACTCGAGCTGAAGCTCGTGCTCGTGCAGAAATGGTGCAGGTCACGTCCTACCAAGTCAAGGTTGATGTCACTGGCAGTAGGTTCGATGGCTCAGCGCTCCCCCGCCCGGATGAGCATTTCTGCTCTGCGACGAAGGTAGTGTTCTCCTCCACTTCGGGCCGTACCTGGATCGACCTCATCGCGGAGACGGTTTTCTCAGCGACCCTCGACGGAGAGCCGCTCGACCTGTCTGGCTACGACGGCTATCGTCTCTACTTCGATGCGTCCCCAGGCAACCACACCCTCGTCATCGATGCGTTGTGCCGTTACTCGCGAACGGGAGAAGGTCTGCATCGATTCGTTGACCCGGCTGACTCCAAGGTGTATCTGTACTCCCAGTTTGAGTCCGCCGATGCTAGGCGCATGTATGCCACCTTCGAACAGCCCAGCATGAAGGCGACCTTTGAACTGATCGTCACTGCCCCCACCGGATGGACCGTCATCTCTAACTCACCCACTCCCGAGCCGGAGCACTTTGACGCCAAGTCGTCCCGCTGGCATTTCGCACCTACTGTCCCAGTGCCGACCTACATCACGGCTCTGTGCGCTGGCGAGTACCACGAAGTCGCTGGGGAGATTCAAGCACAGAAGGGCACTCTTCCTGCCAGCGTCTTCTGCCGTCAATCCATGGCCGCCTACCTGGATGCTGAACGCATCCTGGAAACGACTCAACGGGGCTTCGAGGTCTACGAGAACAGATTTGAGATCCCCTACGCCTTTGACAAGTACGACACCGTCTTCGTCCCTGAATTCAACGCCGGGGCAATGGAGAATGCCGGGTGTGTGACCGTCCGGGACGAATACCTGTTCCGCTCTGCCGTCACCCAGGCAACCATCGAAGCCAGGGATAACACCTTGTTGCACGAGCTCGCCCACATGTGGTTCGGTGATCTGGTCACGATGGAGTGGTGGGATGATCTGTGGCTGAATGAATCCTTCGCTGAATGGTCGGCTTATTGGTGCCAAGATGAGATCGCCAAGAAGTACGGCGGGACCAACCCGTGGGTGTCTTTCACCAATCACCGCAAGAACTGGGCATACGACCAAGATCAACTGCCGACAACCCACCCCATCGCAGCAGACATGTATGACCTCGAAGCAGTGGAGAATAACTTCGATGGCATCACCTATGCGAAAGGCGCATCGGTACTCAAACAGCTAGTCTCGACCGTTGGCCAAGATGCCTTCATTGCCGGAGTTCGTGAACATTTGAAGGCTCACGCCTACGGCAACGCCACCTTAGCTGATCTGCTTGACGCCTTACAGCGTTCGTCGTCGCGCGATCTGTCGTGGTTTACCCAACAGTGGCTACAAACGGCTGGGCCCAACGCCGTCCGGGCCGACTTCGACGTCCACGATGGACGATTCACCCGGTTTGATGTGGTTCAAACCGCCCCCGACGGCTACCCGACGTTACGCAATCACCGGCTGGCAATCGGGCTGTATTCCCGCCGTCCCGATGCTGGACAGGACCGAGCTGAGGCCCCGCTGGTGCGCACCGAATCCATCGAGGTCGATATTCACGGCGCAACAACCCCGATTCAGGCACTGATCGACCACCAGCACCCAGATTTGATCGTGGTCAACGATCGCGACCTGACCTACGCCAAGATGCGACTAGACAAGTCGTCTTTGTCCCAGTTGAAGGGATCGCTGCATTTGGTTGACGATGCGCTCACTAGGGCATTGCTGTGGGGTTCCGTCTGGGATATGTGTCGTGACGGGGAGCTGTCCGCGTCTGACTATATCGATATCGTCTTGAACAACATTGGCCAAGAGACCGACTCGACTGCTATCCAGACCCAGCTCGCCCAAGCCCGGATTGCTGCTTGGGAGTTCACTGCGCCTCAGTTACGAGACAAGACCAACCGTGTGCTGGTATCTGGGTTAGCGAGGTTGCTGCGGGACGCGGAACCCGAATCTGACGTCCAGTTGTGCGCTGCAGTCGAGCTGAGCCGTAACGTCAATACCGCAGCCGGTGCTGCCTTACTCAAGGAATGGCTTGTCGGGCGCGAAGTCCCGCAAGGTTTAGAGATCAGTCAGGAGCGACGCTGGACGATCTTGGCGGGTCTGGCAAGGATCGGGGCAATCAACGAGGTTGAAATCGCCGCCGAGAACTACCGCGACAACTCCATCACTGGCAATGAGCAGGCCGCTGCGACACGGGCTAGCCTGAAGGATGCCGCGATGAAAGAATGGGCCTGGACGCAAGTCACCGAAAAGTCGCTTCCTAACGGCACCCACGCGGCCATCTGTCGTAGTTTCCACCGCTACGGTCACGAGGAACTTACCCGCGATTACTGGGACCGTTATCTTGCGGTCGTCGAAGACATCTCTGCCAAACGTGGAATCTGGAGCACTCGCGGGTATGCCGTGGCTAATGCCGTCGTCAAGTTCTGCTTCCCTCTCCCCGATGCAGCTTTTATCACCAAACTCGATGAATGGCTCGACCAGGTCGAACTGAGTGATCAGGTGCAAGCTAGAGTGTTAGAGAATCGCGACTGGGCGCTACGAGCGCTGGCCGCTCAAGATGTTTCGCAAGGTCGATAGAGTCTCAGCTAACGAACGAGGTGACAAGGTGGCCTTCTGTGGGTTCCCGTATGTGGGTGTGGATTTCTTTCGAGAATTACACACCTACAACAATCACGAGTGGTGGAACGCTCATCGGGATATCTATCTAGAGTCGGTTAGGACACCGTTTGAGTTACTGCTGGCTCAGATCGGGCCACAGTTCGGCAAAACCTCGATCTTTCCTCCGAAGAGTCGAGGCGCCGACGACGGATCAACGCCACCCTACAAGGAGCATCAGGGAGCCGTTGCGACTAGCCCACATCACCACACCTGGTATGTCCATCTAGACGCCCAAGGGCTGATGGCTGGTGGCGGCATCTATCACACCTCCCCCGATCAGGTGGTGCGGATGCATCGGGCGATTCGTGACGATGTATCCGGGTTTGAGTTGGAGATGATCCTTTCGACCTGTCAAAAACAAGGTTTTCGGATTGACGGGCGGGTGATTGACCCGAATCAGTCACTATCTTTTGCGACCCCACGCTCAGATCTGCTGAATTATTCCACCTTGCAGGTCC
The DNA here is from genome assembly GCA_023442485.1 of Actinomycetes bacterium. GTDB lineage: Bacteria > Actinomycetota > Actinomycetes > Propionibacteriales > Propionibacteriaceae > JAEZZG01. The sequence goes on from JAEZZG010000018.1 coordinate 10,325, forward strand.
ATTTCCGTTTCGGAACCCCGGCGTGGATGTACACCGCGGCCGCAGCCGAAAGAGTACGCCAAGTCTGGGAAGCCACCCGACCCTTGATTGACTGGTTGGATCGTTATGTCGGGATTCCGACTATGCATCGCGTCGTCGATGGTCAAATGCCTGACCGAGAAGGAAAGGCTGAGCCTGATTCAGCGAATCCCAGTCGCCCTTGCCCCAGTGATCACGTTGACAGTAGCGCTGTGATGAATGATTCCGGCGACAACCTGCACTCAGCGGAAGCGTCGGGGACAACTCCTCGGGTTCCCAATGGATACCCGATCCTGCCCGCCACTGATCACATCTGCGGCACAGGGCTGGGCGGTGATGATGCTACCGTCGGCCCCGAGTTCGACCCGAAGGCTAGTTTGCGTCTCCTCGCTGATGACGACCAAAACACCAACTGGGTTTTCTAGAGTGGTCGCGCGTTGATGTCGACCATTTAGTGAGCCGAGCGCAGTTCTAGCCCGAGTCGAGGCTAAGGTTAAAGCTCGACAACATCCCTTTGACGTTATTGGAGTGTGTCGTGCCCGAAATCTTAGGTTCCCGTCCAGAAGAACCATCCCCTCGTGACCCTGTCACCGATTCCATTTCTTCCATTTCTGAGGCTGTTTCAAAACCCACTGCCGCAAACCCGACCGGCGCGGCCAGCACCCTCGTCGAAAGTACCGTCGTCCTCGACGCCGATGAGATCTCCTTCGCATTGAGCCGGATGGCTCACCAAATCGTTGAAGAAAACCGGGGAACCGCTGGTGTGTGCCTGGTCGGAATCGCCACGCGCGGTGAATACCTAGCCTGCCGGTTAGCTGAGTTGATCTCGACGATCGGGGACTCCCCCGTTCCCTGCGGGGTTCTCGACGTCACAATGTACCGCGATGACTTACGCAACCAACCCACCCGGGTCGCCCACCGCACCCGTCTGCCAATGGACATCAACCAGGCCTCGGTGGTGTTAGTCGATGACGTGCTCAACTCTGGCAGGACCATCGCGGCTGCACTCGAGGCATTGAAAGATTATGGCCGGCCCCGGCGCGTCCTCCTCACTGTGCTGATCGACCGAGGACACCGTGAACTTCCGATTCAGGCTGACCAGGTGGGCAAGATTATCCCAACGTCTACGAAGGAACAGGTCAAGGTTCGGCTCACCGAAATCGATGGTGATGATGCCGTCGTGATTGTCAAAACTAATCCCAGCGAATCGAAGGGTATCCGATGAAGCACCTACTCAGCGCTGCGGATCTGTCCCGCGACGAAATCTACTCCATCTTGGATTTGGCGATCGAGATGCACACCGTCCAAGATCGCGAAGTCAAGAAACTCCCGGTGCTGCGTGGGCGGACCATCGTCAACGCATTCTTTGAGGACTCAACCCGCACCCGATCATCCTTTGAATTAGCGGAGAAGTGGTTGAGTGCTGACTCGTTGAATATCTCAGCCAAGGGTTCATCGGTATCGAAGGGCGAGTCACTAAAAGACACTTTGTTGACACTCAACTCGATGGGTGTGGACGCGTTTGTGATCCGCCACTGGGGATCGGGCGTGATTGAACAAGCCAAGACATGGGTTGATGCGGCGATCATCAACGCTGGGGACGGAGCCCATCAACACCCCACCCAAGCATTGCTGGACGCCTACGCCATCCGGGCTCATTTCACTGCTCTAGGTCAGGAGAATCCTTTCGAGGGATTGAGGGTAGCTATCGTTGGCGACCTGCTTCACTCGCGAGTAGTCAGATCCAACGTGGACCTGTTGACTACCCTCGGCGCTATCCCCGTCCTGTGTTCCCCACTCACCCTCGCCCCGGCAGAGGTAGAGTCGTGGCCGTGTGAATATCAGGTGAACTTCGACGAGATCATCGCAGATGTTGATGTGGTGATGATGTTGCGTGTCCAGCGTGAACGCATGTCGAGCGGGTTCTTCCCTTCGGAGCGCGAATACGTCAACGGCTGGGGTCTGACCCCGCAGCGACTCACCCGGATGAAACCACACGCCGCCATCTGTCATCCTGGACCGATGAACCGAGGCCTGGAGATTTCGTCTGAAGCGGCGGACTGCGCCAATGCCTTGGTGTTGCGACAAGTCTCGGCCGGGGTTGCGGTACGAATGAGCGTGCTGTATCACGTCTTAGGTGGATCACTGGGAGATGAATCATGACGAACTATGTAATCAGCGGAGCGACCACACCCTCAGGTAAAACCGGCACTTACTTCGTCGCCGACGGAGTTTTTGTCGAGGACGAACCTGCAAACTCTCTCCACATCGACGCTGACGGGTTGATCGTCCTCCCCGGGCTCGTCGACATGCACACCCATCTGCGCCAGCCCGGGCGCGAAGACGCCGAAACCGTCGCCTCCGGCACCGCCGCAGCAGCGAAGGGCGGCTTCACTGCAGTATGCGCCATGGCCAACACCACCCCCGTCACGGACACCCCAGAAGGGATCGAGCTCGTCGCCATGCTCGGCCGCCACGAAGGCAAGGCCCAAGTGGTACCGGTAGGTGCGATCACCAAGAACATGGAGGGGAAGGTGCTTGCCGAGATGGGGCTGATGGCCCAAACATCGGCTAAGCCGCGACTCTTCTCCGACGACGGCAAATGCGTCATGGACGCCTTGCTCATGCGGCGCGCCTTTGAATGGGTGAAACCCTTCGACGGAGTGCTAGCTCAGCATTGCCAAGACGCCAACTTGGCCGGACCGGCTGCCTGCTGCGATGAGGGCGAGGTCTCGGCCAGACTTGGGTTGGGTGGGTGGCCTTGGGCGGCGGAATCGTCGATCATTGCCCGCGACGCCCAACTCGCCGAACTCACCGGAGCCCGGTATCACGCCATGCACGTCTCCACCGCAGAGGCCCTCGACGTGGTGCGCTGGGCTAAGCAACGCGGTATCCAAATCACTGCCGAAGCCACCCCTCACCACCTCTTCCTTTCTTCTGAGTTGTTGGCCGGTTATGACACCACCTATAAGGTCAACCCACCGTTGCGTTCCAGTGAAGACATCGAAGCCCTGCGCCAAGGCGTCCTCGACGGAACCATCGACATCATTGCCACCGATCACGCCCCGCACGCGCCTCAAGACAAAGACCACTCCTTCACAGATGCCAAACCCGGCATGGTTGGGTTGGAGCAGGCCTTGGCGGTGATCATGGAGGTCTTCGTCAACCCGGGGCTACTCGGCTGGGAGGACGTGGCGCGTTTGATGTCGGCGAACCCGGCCAAGATCGCCCGGATCGAAGGACAAGGCCGCCCTATTGCCCCCGGTGAACCAGCTAACCTCGTCCTAATCGATCCTTCGCGGAGAGCCGTCGTCAACCGTGAAGAGTCTGCATCCAAATCGCGCAACAACCCTTACCACGGGATAGAACTACCCGATCCTGTGGTGATGACGATGTGGGCGGGAAGGTTGACCTATCAACGGTAGACTGGGTTGAAAGGTGTGTGTTCGGACGAATATGGATCATGCCGGACACCTACCCAACCCATCTGATCCGCATTGATCCAACCATTAGGGAGAAGAGTCCATCCGTCATGAGTAAGCGACAGATTGTCCTCACCGCAGCAAAACTCAGCATCGCCGCAGCGGTGGCGATGGCTACCTTGGGGTTGTCGGGATGCGCTGAGGAAAGATCGGCCACGACTACCACCCTAGAACCTGTTTCTGCCGAGGCTTCTATCACGCCAGGTTCATCCCCAGACGCCTCCGGCCAAGCTGACCCTCAAAACACCGCTTCGGCTGCCCCTTCTGGTTCTTACATCAGTGCCCAAGCTAACGGCACCAGGATCATTGACCGCACCGGCTTTGACTCCATGGTCAAGGCCTCTGATTTCATCGCCAAAGTCAAGACAGACGGCCAAGGCGTCGCCCACAAGCTACACGCAATGAAGGGGTCGGGTGAGATCCCGCAGGGTTTATCGCTGACCCCGCACCGCGAATATCTCGTTTTCGCCAAGCAGGACGGACCAAATTGGGTCCTCGCTGACAAGGAATCTAATGCCGTGATCCTGCTTCAAGGCGATATGCATGAGATCTTTGACGCCTTGCCGATCCAGTAAGTGGCAGAACCCTCAGACACTGACCTACAAGTGCCAATGAGGCAACGACTTAGTCTGACAATGCCGGATGGGATTCGTCACCAAGATCATTGAGGACGAAGACTGCCCAGTTGTCGTCTTCATCTCCCCAGCCCTGGGCAGTCTCGTCTCTTCCCCGTAGCCGGTCGATGGCCCGACGATCCTTCTTCGTGGGGCGTCCTGCACCTCGGTCACGACGTGCCACGGGCGCAGACAGCCAGGCTGGGCGAGGACCGGAGTGATCGATATAGCACTCGACTGCAATCTTGGCGCCGACGCGTTTGTCGATGAGGGCGGTGACTTCAAATTCCCGTTCCCACCCTGGTGTGCGGACCGTCACCCGATCCCCGATCTTGATCTGGGTGGCGGGTTTGACTGGCTTGCCGTTGACGCGGATATGCCCGCCTTTGCAGGCAGTGGTGGCGATGGAGCGTGATTTGAACAGCCGAACTGCCCAGAGCCAAGAATCGAGACGAACACCCATGGGCCCAGTCTACTCACCCATGCCGAAGACGATGACTGGCCCCGTTCTGGAGTCGAACCCGAGATGGAGGAAATTGTTCAGTACGGTAATTTGGAGGTGTTCGTCCTATCCGAGGAGTAACGATGACTGAGTCCACTTCCGTCGACCTCAACCGAGCCGAGACCCCATGTTTGGCTGATGTCGGAGTCATCGGGATGGCGGTGATGGGCTCCAATCTTGCCCGAAATCTTGCCCGTCACGGTTTCACTGTTGCCGTCTATAACCGTACTGCAGCAAAAACCGACGCCATGATCGCCGATCATGGAGGGGAAGGACGTTTTCTTCCTGCCCACGAGTTGGACGATTTCGTCGCGTCTCTAAGGCGCCCGCGCGCAGTGATCCTGATGGTGCAGGCAGGTGCCGGCACCGACGCCGTCATTAACCAACTGAGTGAACTCCTCGAACCTGGCGACATCATCATGGACGGCGGGAACTCATTCTTCGCCGATACTCGACGTCGTGAGGCTGAGTTGAAAGCCCGTGGCCTGCATTTCGTCGGCACGGGCATCTCTGGAGGCGAACAAGGAGCCCTGGAAGGCCCCTCGATCATGCCGGGAGGATCGGAAGAGTCTTACCGGACTCTCGGCCCGATGCTGGAAGCAATCTCTGCCCACGTCAATGACGAACCATGTTGCGCCTGGATGGGTCCAGATGGAGCCGGGCACTTCGTCAAGATGGTCCACAACGGCATCGAATACTCCGACATGCAGGTCATCGGAGAGGCCTACCAGCTCCTTCGCGGTGCCGGGCTCAGCCACGATGCTTGCGCTGATGCCTTCCGGCAGTGGAACCAAGGTGAACTCGATTCCTACCTGATCTCGATCACCTCCGAGGTGATTAGCCAGCCCGATCCGCGCGATCCGTCACGACACTTAGTTGACGTGATTGTCGACCAGGCCGGCATGAAAGGAACCGGAACTTGGACGGTTCAGACGGCCCTGGACACGGCAATCCCGGTCAACTCGATTGCTGAGGCAGTCTTCGCGAGAGCGCAATCCAGCCACACTGCCCTTCGCTCCGCTAGCCAAGCTGTGCTGACTGGCCCGGAAGGCACGATCGATCTCGACTGCGCCTACGGCGAGGGGCAAACTCAAACTTTCCTTGACGACGTCCGCAAATCCTTGTGGTGTGCCAAGGTAGTCGCTTACGCCCAAGGCCTCGACTTGATTCGTACCGGCGGAGCCCAATACGGCTGGCAGATCAACATCGGCGATGTAGCCAAGATTTGGCGCGACGGATGTATCATCCGTGCCGAACTCCTTGAACTGATTCGCTCCGAATACGCTGCGAACCCGGATCTGGCCTCGTTGATGGTCGCCAAACCCATCGCTGACCAGCTTGGCGCCTATCAACAGTCCTGGCGCAGGATCGTTGCTGTCGCCACTGGCGCAGGAGTCCCGATCCCTTCACTAAGCGCCGGCCTCGCCTACTACGATTCAGCCAGGTCTAAGCGCGTCAATGCTGGACTGACTCAAGGCTTGCGCGACTTTTTCGGCTCCCACACCTATCGCCGGATCGACGACGAGGGTTCCTGGCACGTTGATTGGTCTGGTGACCGGTCCGAAAAGCCCTGGTAGTGCAACTATTTCGCAACGGCTATGCAACAGTGCCGGTGATGGGATTGCTGACCCGGGATGCTTCGGAGAGTTCAATCACTCAGTCAAGTGAAATATTTAGTCACTTCCCCCAGGCTCAACGATCTTGTCGCCGAGGGTGTGACGGATCTCATCAGGCAATGCAGTTTTGCGGTGGGTCTGCCGATCCACACACACCAGCACAGTTTGTGCCGTAGCGAGGGGGCCTAGCTTCGGTTCGTCCGGGTCGACGATCTCTGCGTTGAGGATGGTTGATGAATTTGAGATGGTGACCGGGGCCGTGTCGACGCGATACTTCGCTTGACGATAAGCCATTTGGCGTCGGTATTGGACGTCTTGACGGGCGATCACCCACTGATATTCAGCTTCGTGGTCATCGCTGCCGGCGCGCGCCATTGCAGGAACTGCCTCCGTCGTCATGGCGATCCTGGCTTCCTGGATGAAATCCCAGAATCGGACATTGTTGACGTGTCCGTAACGGTCAGTGTCGCTCCAACGCACCTCGAGTGGGAAGTGGTGGCCTTCTCCGTTCAGGGATACCTTCGGGAGGGGCTTGGTGGCCGCAGGCTCAGCCGTCAACCGCTGTGAATCAAACCAGTGTCGCTCTTGGTCAGTGAGTCTGCGCGGTTGCTGGGTGAAGAAGTCGAAAATACACAGTGTTGTGGCGGCGGTGACGACGGTGGTCATGGAATCGGCTAACGACGGTTCTGCCCGGTGACTGGGATCAGCATGGCAGGTGGGGTTAGTGCTCAAGTCACTAGTGGGATCGGCATCTGAGGTGGGCTGATTGCCGTCCTTGACGACCGAGAGTCGATAACCGATCTCGATCTTGGCGGCACCGAGGGCCGTCACTCCCATCTCGACGTGAATCGGCGAGGAGTTGAAACTCGTGGTCGCATGATAGTTGACGCTGTGGGAGGCGACGACGATTCCTGAATCTAGGAGCTCGGCAAGCGGGCCCGACCAGATGAACTTTGATCGAGCCTCTTGCAGATAGTCGACGAAGGAGACGTTGTTAATGTGGCCTTGAGCGTCCAAGTCTGCCCAGCGGCGAGGAATCTCAAAATGTAACATGACGCAGATCTAGCGCTCTGTCACGACTGAACCGTCGTCGCTGGGATAGAGGCTGTTGATAGTGTCGGTGTAGGACTTGATCACTGCCTGACGCTTGACCTTCATTGACGCGGTGAGGTCTCCCGATTCGACGTCGAGTTCGTGATCGAGGATCGCGAAGTTCTTGACCGTTTCCCAGCGCTCCAGAGTCGAATTGGCCTTTTCCATCAGTTTCGCGATCGAGGCCCTCACGTCGGGGTGCTGGGAGAGTTCGGCGTAGTCAGCCTCCAAACCGCGCTTCTCTCCCCACTTCGTCAGGGCGTCTCGGTCGAGAGTCAACAAAGCGACAACGTATTTGCGTCCGTCACCGACAGCGACAGCTTGGGACACATAGGGGACATTCGCCAAGATTGCTGATTCGACCTTTTGCGGGGCAACGTATTTGCCGCCGGAGGTCTTCATCAAATCCTTCTTGCGATCAGTGATTGTCAGGCATCCTTCGGGGTCGAGGAATCCGACGTCACCGGTGTGGAACCACCCGTCCTCGTCGTAGATCGTCTTGTCTGAGAGATGGTGATAGCCACGGGCGATGGATGGCCCCCGTAGCAGAATCTCTCCATCGTCGGCGATCATGTGTTCGAGACCGACGGTAGCTTTTCCGACGGTGCCGAACCGGGGCCTTCGGGCATGGTTGAGGAAGGCAACGGCTGTCGTCTCGGTCATGCCGTAGCCTTCAATGACGACGATGCCTGCCGAGTAGAACCACTCCTGAACCTGTTTGGATAGTTTGGCGGAGCCGGAGATGAAGAAGCGGACACGTCCACCCATCGCCTGCTTCAACTTGGAGAAAACGAGCTTGTCAGCGAGCTGATAGCGCCAGCGCAGCCCTCGAGGCATCACGTCCCCAGCCAGGCGGTAGGGGCGCGAATCACGTCCGACCGCGAATGCCCAACGGGCGATTCTACCCTTGATCCCGCGCGAGGTAGCGCCGGTGAGCATAGCGGCGCGGACCTTCTCGAAGATTCGCGGGGCCCCACACATGATCGTCGGGCGAACCTCTGAGAGCCCCTTGACGATACGGTCGATTCTGCCGTCGACTGCGGCGCAAAAACCGATGTGAAGCTGAACCGCGATCAAGGCTTTGCCGAAGACGTGGGACAGTGGCAACCACAGATATTCAATTTCGTCAGGAAACACCAGATCGATATCTTCAATCGAGGCCGCCAGGTAGGTCCAGCACCGATGCACCAGTTCGACACCCTTGGGTGTTCCGGTGGTGCCGGAGGTGTAGATGAGGGTGGACAGATCGTCCGCGCCAGTAGCGTCGATGCGGGCCTCAACACAGTCAGGGTGGTGTTGACGATAGAGACCGCCTGCCCGCTGCAGATCATCGAAGGTGGTTAGTCGATCGCCCAGGCTAGCCGAGATCGCGGCTGCCTCGTCATGATCACCTCGGTCGTCGACGATCATGATGATCCGCGACAGTCGGGAATCGAGTTCGTCATGTCCTACGACCTTGGCAACCTGGCTCCAGTCCCCCGCGAAAATCATCGAGGAATCGGAGTCGTTGAGGATGTAGAACTCTTCATCGGCATTGGTATTGGGATAGACGGTGGTGGTGACACCGCCTGCACACTGAATCGCCAGATCAGCAATCACCCATTCGTAGCGGGTACTAGCTGCGATGGCTACGCACTGTCCAGGTTGGAGGCCCAGATTGATCAACCCCGCAGCGGTGTCACAGACCTCGTCGTAGACCTCACCCCATGTCTTCGGAGTCCACGCATTTGGACCATCCGCGTAGTCAGGAACGAGGAAACCCTGACGGTTTGGGGTGTCTTGGGCACGTTTGCGGAGCAGTTTTCCGACGGATTCGGACGCCTTAGCCATGATTCTTTTCTGGTCTTCGAGAACGCTGCTCGTCATCAACTACCTCCACCTCAGCCACGAAGATTCTTCCGCAGTCTCAACCAGGCCCGACCGTCTCCGCCAGGCTAGAAAGACATGAGACACATTACTCGTTTCCGTCTCAGACCCGTTGAGGACGGCCTCGATAATCACAGATTCGTGACAATACACCCAACCCGGCCCCCAGATTTTGTGGGGTATGGCCGGAAGCAGGGAAGCCGCCGCACCGGTCGCGCAGCGAGGCTGAGGACGTGGCGTCGCAAATTCCCAGAGCTGGTTGTCCATTGCTCAATAGTTGCGTCTTATACTAATGGACATGAGTCTCAAAGTTGATGCCCGCTGGCTCGATCAAGAACAACAGAAGATTTGGCGGAACTACCTTCTCGGCAGTGCCAGAATCACCGCTTACCTCGACGAAGACCTGCGAAAGTTCAACCTTGACCTTTCTGAATACGAGATTCTGGTCGCCTTGTCTGAAGCCCCCAACCGCCAGTTAAGAATGTCTGCCCTAGCAGCCCTGGTTCACCAATCCCGCTCCCGGCTGACCCACGCGGTTTCCCGGTTGGAGAAGGACGGCTACGTCATCCGGACGGCCTGCCCTCAGGATCGGCGAGGTGTGCTCGCGGAACTCACTGTTGAGGGATACTCTATGCTCGAACTCGCCGCACCGTCCCATGTTGAGGCGGTCCGCAGAATTTTTGTCGACGTCGTCGATCCTGCCGACTACGCCGCTATTGGACGCGCCATGATTGCCGTCCTCAACGTGCAAGACTAGGAGAATGACTGCCAAGCCCTCCCCCGGCACTGCGACGATCAACGACGCGGTGAAACTCTTTCGCGACTATCTCGACGGCCATGACTGCCTGGATTCATCGACTCTGACTCGGGCGATCTATTCCAGCGACTCGTCGATTTACCGAGTGGTTCCGCAGTTAGTGGCATTCCCGCGATCAACAGATGAACTGATCCTCGTCGCCCGGGCCGCGATCAAAGCTGGGCTGCCGATTACTACGCGGGGTGCAGGCACCTCCTGCGCCGGCAATGCCGTCGGGCCTGGGCTCGTCATCGATGTCAGCCGCCACCTCAATGCGATCAAGGAGATTGATCCTGACGCTAAGACCGCCGTCGTCGAACCCGGCGTGATTCAAGATGATCTACAAAAGGCATGTGCTGAGTACGGGTTGAGATTCGGTCCTGATCCGTCGACCTCGAACCGTTGCACCATCGGGGGGATGATCGGCAATAATGCGTGCGGGCCGAGGGCCCTGGGGTATGGGCGCAGCGGCGACAATGTGGAGTCGCTGACGATATTGACTGGCACGGGCGAGATCGTCACGTTGCAAAAGGGTTGCGTGATCGCTGGGTGGAGACAAGCAGCTCCAGATTTCGCAAATGGTTCCTCCCTGGATCGCCGCGACGGCAATCCGGTTCGGTCTGCGAACACCCCCGCGAAAGACCGAGAGCTAGGCGCCCAAGAGATCCAGGAACCGGCTTGGGCAGAACAGCTTCGCACCATCGTCACCGGCAATCTCGGCACCATCCGGACTGAATTCGGTCATTTCTCGCGTCAGGTGTCGGGTTATTCCCTCGAACACCTGCTTCCCGAACGCGGCTTCGATGTGGCTTCTTTCTTCGCCGGCACCGAAGGGACCTTGGGGATCGTGCTGGAGGCGACCGTCAAACTCGTCACTGACGCTCCCTTCAAACAGATGATCGCCTTGGGATATCCGACGATGGCTGACGGGGCAGACGATATGGAGACCCTCCTTAGGCATCGCCCGGTAGCTTGCGAAGGCCTCGACGACCGGATCATCGATGTGGTGCGTAACCAACGCGGGTCTGACTATGTCCCGCAGCTCCCTTCCGGTCAGGCCTGGGTGTTCGTCGAACTGACCGGGGATGACCCTATTGAACTCGCAGAAAGAGCCAAACTCCTCGTCGCAGACTCACACTGCCTCGACAGCGAGATCGTCACCGATCCGGCCAGGGCTCAACGTCTGTGGAAGATACGCGCAGATGGCGCCGGACTCGCCGGGGTTTCCCTTGACGATCCCGCCTATCCCGGATGGGAAGATTCAGCCGTCCCACCCCAGCGTCTAGGCGATTACCTTCGTGACTTCGACGCACTGCTTGCTGAGCACGGGATGCATGGGCTGCCTTACGGTCACTTCGGGGACGGTTGTGTGCACTGCCGAATTGACTTCCCGCTCGAGGATCACGACGGGCCTGGGCGTTATCGGCGTTTCGTGGAGGATGCCGCGCGTCTAGTAGCCCGTTACGGCGGCTCTATTTCGGGTGAGCACGGGGATGGACGGGCTCGATCGGCACTGTTGCCCACCACCTACTCCCCTCAGGCCCTCAATATATTCGCCCAAGTCAAACAAGTATTCGACCCTGAGAATCTGCTCAACCCGGGGGTGCTGGTTGATCCTGAACCACCAGAAGACAATATCCGGGTCGCCGCTATCGCGCGGTCTCCACTACGCAGGAGCCACCCTGATTTCGTCCGCCAAGTTCATCAATGCTCAGGGGTCGGCAAATGTTTGGCTAACTCCACACAGGCTGGCCAAGTCATGTGCCCGTCGTATCAGGCGACAAAGAATGAAAAGGACTCTACGCGGGGACGCGCCCGGGCCCTTGAAGAGATGGTCAATGGCTCGCTGATTACGAAACAGTGGCGCTCTAAGGAGATTGCTGAGGCTCTGGAGTATTGTCTGGCGTGTAAGGGGTGCCGCCGCGACTGCCCGACGGGGATCGACATGGCCGCGTATAAGTCGCGGGTGCTCGATGAAAAGTATCGGCGGAGGTTGCGTCCGCGTTCTCATTACACGATGGGGATGCTGCCGCGCTGGGGGCGTCTAGTTACCTCAGTTCCAGGGATGAGCCGTCTGGCTAACTTCGCGATGCAGACCCCAGGACTAAAACATGTGCTGCGCTGGTTTGCCCAGGTCGATCAGCGCCGCCCCATGCCTCGATTCCGACACGGTGGCCGCCAATCTCTCGCTCTCCCCCAGACTGATTTGGTCCGATCCAGGAAGGGGCTATGGCGCAAGTCCAGACCAGGAGTATCCGAAGCCGCCTCCCACTCGACTGAAGGCCTAGTCGAAAAGACACCTGTGCTGGTGTGGGTAGACTCCTTCACCGACGTTTTTGAGGGGACGGCGTTGGCGTCACTGATCTACGTCCTTGACCAGGCAGGCTACGCCCCCGAAGTCTTAACCGAGACGGCGTGCTGCGGGTTGACCTGGATCACCACCGGACAACTCAACGGTGCCCGCAAACAGTTGAGGCACGCTCTCGACATCTTGTATCCCTATGCTGAAGAAGGGGTGCCAATCATTGGCATGGAACCTAGTTGCATGGCGGTGTGGCATTCCGACGCGAGCGAACTCCTCGACGACCCGCGTGTCGACGTGGTGGCTAGTCAAATGCAGACCTTGGCGCAGGCCCTATTGAAGGCACCGAGCTGGACGTATCCTGATTTGAGTGGACACACCATCGTCGCCCAGCCCCACTGCCATCATTCGTCGGTATTGGGATGGGATGCCGATCAGAAGGTACTGGAGTCGACCGGGGCGGAAATCGTGACCCTAGGTGGCTGTTGCGGACTCGCCGGTAACTTCGGCGTTGAGAAGGGCCACTATGAGCTGTCGGTGATGGTAGCAGAACACGATCTCCTCCCTGCTCTCGATCTCCACCGTGACGCGATCGTCTTAGCCGATGGATTCTCTTGCCGCAAACAGGTAACCGATCTGACTGACCGCCAAGTACAAACACTGGCACAGGTACTCGCTGCACATATGGTGGAGCCGGCCTCGTCGTAGCTGCAGCGTCCAAGACGGAATACCGAGGCAGATTCAGACCTGGAGGAAGGGTTGTTCTGCTGTCCCTGGCTGACACGACGAATGCTTGTCTTACTTGTCAAGGTGAGTGGGGATTAGACTAGGTGGAGCACTACCTGGGCAAGGTTGCTGGCCTGCCCGGCTTCGGCCCAGCGGGCGCTAGCTGTGAACCTTCGCTACCCCACGATGTCTATCCGCCGTCTATCGAATGGATGCAGTGATGGAGAAAGAATCATGATCCTTGCCGATTGGGAAACTGAATTACAGCAACACCTGCCTGGTTTGACCTTTGTCTCTCCGCTTTCGGCAGATCTGGCAGCAGCTACGAATGGTGGTGTTGAGCGTGCGAGATTGGCTGATCTAGACGAAGAGATTCCCCAATGGTGGGTTGAGGCTTGCTCATCTGAGGACCCGGATCAACGCAAGGCCGTGATCATGGCTAGATGGGAGTTGGTTACCGCTGAACGCCTGCCTCGCTCCTATGCCCAGATCCTTGGGCGACTCTACGATGTTGCCCTGGTCGAGATTGACCAAAGATATGCCCTGCTCTACGGGATCCTATGCTCCGATTCCTTGACTTTCTATGTCGGCGGGAACCCCTTCGATGAAGTCGGGCGCGCACCCCAAGATGTCCCGTGGATGCGCCTGCCCGATGGGCTGCGTGAGTTCTACACCTTGTTGCACGATGGTTTCACCGAGTTCTCGACGGGTCGGATGGGGCTGGTCTCCGTCCGCCAAGCCACCGCACTCAGCGGCAGGGTCTGCCTATTTACCAACGGCTCCGACGGGTACCTCACCATAGATACCGAAGACCCGAATCTCGCTCACCTGGTGTTACCCGGAATGGACGACGAGGTCCACCCCTTCTGGGACCTACTCGATCAGTGGATGAGCCTCGGGATTTCTTCAGTGTGAGCGGGGTTCATCACCCTGGTCAGGAAAACCCGCGCTGGGGTGAAAGTCACCTGGTCTGAGCTGTTCGTATTCACCTCAGGCGCAAGGCTCGGGTAACACAAGTGCTGTACCAGCCGCACCACGACTTCCTGGGCCTGGGGTATCAGGCGTGCTTCCAACCCCTCATCGTCTGGGGCTGGATCGGAAGTTGCGCATTTTCGAGGCCGAGCGCCTTCCCGGCCCGGATTGCCCAATAGGGGTCACGCAAGGCCGCCCGTCCGATCCTTACCGCATCGGCATCCCCACGAGAAAGAATCTCTTCGGCTAGCTCTGGCGTTTGGATGAGGCCGACTGCAGATGTCGGGATTTGTGCACCATACTTGATGTCTCGGGCTAACGAAACCTGATAGCCAGGACTCAACTCGATCGATGCCGGTGCGTTACCTCCGGAGGAGCAATCAATCATGTCGACGTCGTGACTCTTGAGAATGCGGGCGAATCGAATTGAGTCATCGATCGTCCACCCGTCTTTACGCCATTCAGTCGCTGACAAGCGCACGATCAGTGGGCCATTCCAAACCCGGCGAACCTCATCGACGACACGCAACGGCAGCTTGATCCGTGCATCGAAGTCGCCTCCGTATTGGTCGCTGCGATGGTTAGACAGCGGGGAGAGGAACTCATGGAGCAGATATCCGTGCGCCATGTGCAGTTCGATGACGTCGAAGCCAGCCTTGCGTGCGCGACGGGCTGCCTTGCGGAATTGTTCCACGACGGTATCGATACCTTCTACGGTTAACTCATTGGGGGTCGGGGCCTGGTCGGAGAAGGGGATGGCCGACGGCGCTATCGTCGTCCAGCCACCTTCTTGCTCCGGGACCCAGCCAGTGGCCTCGCCGGGGAAACCCCGATAGGTTGAGGCCTTTCGCCCAGCGTGGGCAAGCTGAACCCCGATCTTCGCGCCTTGGGTATGCACGAAATCCGTGATGTCTCGGAAAGCATCTAGGTGGGTTTTTGTCCACAAACCGAGACAATTTGGGGTGATCCTCCCCTCTTCACTCACTGCAGTTGCCTCTACGATGATGAGACCAAAACCGCCTTGAGCCAAGGTCCCGTAGTGGACTAGGTGCCACTGGTTTGCAACCCCATCTCTTTCCGGGACGGAGTACATACACATCGGCGGAACCCAAGCCCGGTTACGGATTTCGAGCCCACGAAGGGTGATCGGGGTAAACAGCTTCGACATGGCGATCCTTAGGATCTGAGATAGGTAAGCGAATAGGGATTAGTCGCGCATTAGGCGGCGATGTTTTGACGCGTGTGGCCGGGCAGCTTCCTCACCGAGGCGTGCCACCTTATTCTTCTCGTAGTCAGCGAAGTTTCCTTCAAACCAGAACCACTTTGCCTCGTCCTCGTCGTCTCCCTCCCAAGCCAGGATATGGGTGGCGGTGCGGTCGAGGAACCACCGGTCGTGAGAGATGACCACAGCACAGCCAGGAAACTCCAGCAATGCGTCCTCAAGAGACTGCAGGGTCTCGACATCAAGATCGTTGGTGGGTTCGTCCAGGAGTAAGAGGTTGCCGCCCATCTTCAAGGTCAACGCCAGATTCAGACGGTTGCGTTCACCGCCAGACAGCACTCCAGAAGGTTTTTGCTGATCCGGCCCCTTGAACCCGAAAGACGCAACATAGGCTCGCGACGGAACCTCGAAGGAACCAGCCTTGAGGTAGTCCAAACCGTCAGAGACGACCTCCCAGACGTTCTTCTTCGGATCAATACCGGCACGGTTCTGGTCAACATAGGAGATCTTGACGGTTTCCCCTAGTTTCAGCGTGCCTGAATCAGGTTGTTCCTCACCGATAATCATCTTGAACAAGGTGGATTTACCCACACCGTTAGGGCCAATCACGCCGACGATACCTGCACGCGGCAGGTTGAACGACAGGTCACGGATCAAGGTGCGATCGCCGAAGCCCTTGTTGAGGTGAGACACCTCAAGAACATTGGTGCCTAGGCGCGGACCCGGCGGAATGTTGATCTCTTCAAAGTCGAGCTTGCGACTGCGCTCGGCTTCGGCTGCCAACTCTTCGTAGCGTTCCAGACGGGCCTTATTCTTGGCCTGCCGGGCCTTCGGAGATGAGCGCACCCAATCGAGTTCTCGCTGCAGAATCTTGGCGCGTTTGGCGTCCTTCTTGCCTTCGATCTGGAGGCGGGAGCGCTTGGTCTCGAGATAGGTTGAGTAGTTTCCTTCGTATGGGTGCAGACGTCCGCGATCGACCTCACAGATCCACTCGGCGACATTATCCAAGAAATAACGGTCGTGAGTGACGGCGAGGACTGCGCCCGGATAGTTCTTTAGGTGGCCTTCGAGCCAGTTCACCGACTCAGCATCAAGGTGGTTCGTCGGTTCATCGAGTAGTAACAGGTCAGGCTGTTGCAGCAGCAGTTTGACCATGGCAACGCGACGGCGTTCACCTCCGGAAAGCACAGATACCGGGGTGTCTGGCGGCGGGCACTGCAAAGCGTCCATGGCTTGAGCTAGCTGGGAGTCAAGATCCCAGGCATCCCTGGCGTCTAGTTCTGTCTGTAGCTCCCCCATCTCGGCAAGTAGGCTGTCGAAGTCGGCATCAGGGTCTGCCATCAACGCCGAAACTTCGTTGTAGCGGTCGAGAAGAGCCTTGGTTTCTGCGACACCTTCCTCGACGTTTTCCAAGACGGTCTTGTCTTCGGTAAGCGGAGGCTCCTGCAGCAAGATTCCGACGGTGGCCCCCTTGGCGAGCATAGCCTCACCGTTATTGGCCTTCTCCAGGCCGGCCATCAGTTTCAACAGTGTTGACTTACCAGCCCCGTTTGGGCCGACGACGCCAATCTTTGCGCCTGGGAAGAAAGCAAGGGTCACGTCGTCAAGAATCAGCTTTTCGCCGATGGTCTTTCGGACCTTATGCATGGTGTAGATGAACTCAGCCATGAAACAGTACTAATCCTTATCGATTGAAGGTGGGTTACAGACAGGTCATCGAGTGATATCAGCTCGAGTCGTATCAGGGTTGACCCTCAGCTCAACCACGTCGAAGACGTCAAAGACGGGTTCACTAACGTCTGTCGTCACCGATATTATGCCAGCCTTTCGCTCCATCTCCGATTCAAGGTTGTCGAGTTAGCTACGCCGCTGAGAGGGAGTTTGACCCATCATCGTCTTGCCCCTGACATCGACAAACCAAGCTGATAGTCTGACAAGGGCGGGATTCAAACAACGACGTTCGTTCCGCTGTTGTCAACCAAATAAGCGTCCGTAACGGATCACCACTTCCACTTAAAACACCGCTATCTGGTGGTGGCCTCCAACATCTAGTCGGTGGTTGTGCCGGAGCGTCATGAGCCAACACGAAGTGGTGAGTTCATGCTCGCAAGTATGTGATGGCGAGCCGATCAGATGCTGCCCTTATTTCTCTTGAAAGCCGTTCACCCCTCCCAAGGAAGTGATGTCATGACGAAGGTCAAGAAAATCCTCAACGATCCCGAGAACATTGTCTCAGAAGTCCTCGACGGCTATGTCGCAGCTTCTTGCGGTGCCCTCTCCCGGCCCGAAGAGCGCATCTTGGTCCGCACTGATCTACCCGGTAACAAGGTTGGTTTGGTGATCGGCGGCGGATCAGGGCATGAACCTCTCTACACCGCTTATGTCGGCGATGGCTTCGCTGATGCTTCCGTGGCTGGCAACATCTTTGCGGCCCCCGCACCCCAACATGTCACGGCTGCGATCAAGGCTGTTGACCAAGGCAAAGGCGTCTTGATGGTCTACGGCAACTACGCAGGTGACGTGCTGAACTTCGACATGGGTGCCGAAGACGCGACGGACGAGACCGGGGTTGACGTTCGCACCGTCCTCGTCGCAGACGATGCAGCCACCGAGGATCTGTCTTCACGTCGCGGCATCGGTGGAGCCTTCTATCAGGTGCGGATCGCCGGCGCTATCTGCCGTGAAGCCGAGACCCTTGATCAAGCCGAAGCTGTCGTCCGTCGCGTCGTAGACAACTTGCGGTCTCTCGGAGTCGCCGTCAAGGCAGGCTCGCTGCCCGAAACCGGTGAACCAACCTTCGAGCTCGGTGATGACGAAATCGAGATCGGCCTCGGTATGCACGGGGAAGTCGGCGTCGAGCGCACCAAGTTGATCCCCGCCGACGAGCTGACCTCCAACATGATGGATGTGCTGGTCAAGGACCTTCCCTTCGCATCTGGAGACCGAGTCGCGATGTGTATCAACAATCTAGGATCCACCACTCAGATGGAACTGATGATCGTTGCCCGCAAGGCCGCACAAATCCTCAAAGACGCCGGGATTGATCTCGCCAGGACCGACGTCGGCTCCTTCTGCGGCAGCCAAGAGATGGCTGGTTTCTCCATCTCCTTGCTGAAACTTGACGATGAGCTCGAGCGCTTGCTCAACTCCCCATGCAAGTGCATCTCCTATCAACAGGCCTAGTCCACCCGAGTTTGGCCGCCCACCTCTGGGCGGCCAAACCGAAGAAAGGCGATCATGGAACTCACAGTTTCTCAAGCCACCCACATGCTGATTCGTGCCTGCGACGCCATCATTGACCACGTTGATTTACTCACCAAAGCCGATCAAAACGTCGGAGACGGTGACCACGGTATGGGCATGAAGCGCGGATTCTCTGCAGCCAAGAAAGCCATCGAAGAGTTAGCCGAACCCGAAACCGTCGGGGACGTCTTCAAGGCGGGCGGCCAAGCAATTCTTGCTGAATCCGGAGGAGCGTCAGGAGTCATTTTTGCCCTCCTCCTGCGCTCCGGCTTCAAATCACTCGGCCAAACTCTCACAGCCGACGGCTTCGCCGACTGGCTCTCCACTGCCGCCGACACCATCGCGACCCGAGGAAAAGCCAAACCAGGTGACAAAACCATGCTCGACGCCCTCATCCCTGCATCCGAAGCGGCAAGATCGGCTACCGCCGACGGGCTCGCTGCCGTCACTGCCGCAGCCTATCAGGGTGCCCGTGACGGAGTAGAAGCCACCAAGGATATGGTCGCGGCCTTCGGCAAGGCGAAGGCGTTGGGAGAAAGAAGCCTCGGATTCCCCGACCCAGGGGCAATCTCTACTTCGCTGATTCTTGGTGCCATGCGCGACTACGTCGCCGAAAATTAGCACACCCAATCGCTGTTGTGGCCGGGCCACCGGCCACAACGATCTCACCCCGTGAAGCCTCGCGCCCATGCAAGTCCAGCCGCAACCGGCCACAACGACGTCTAAAGCTGCGCCAGCCGTTAACATTCCACGACCACTCTAACCTTCGAGGACCAACCGTGCCGGCCACATGATCGAGCGAGGCTCTTACGATGCCGCAGCCACCCATTCCTTGACCGGATCAACTGCAACGGTGCCTTCGGTGACCTCTCGAGGCACCTCCGTCTTAGAAAAGATCGCGGTTCCCCTCGTCAAGTCATGACCGACAGAAGAGGCTTCGATGACCGAGCGGGAGTGTTGCTGTCCGTCCGCATCGACCCATTCATTCGAGCGGAGCCTTCCCGCGATTACCACCGGATCGCCTTTATTGATTGAGTGCAAGACATTCGTCGCCAATCGACCTGAGCACGACACTGACATCCACATCGTCGCACCATCAACCCAATCTCCTTGTTTGCGAAGCCTAGGCGTAGTCGCCACCCGGAAGCGCGCAAACTGCCAACCGTCTCCCTGAGTGAACTCGATATCAGTCCCGACATTGCCGGTCAAGATAATTGACGCATCCATATTTTCCTCACATTCTGCGATGACACCCCACACCGAGTACCCAAAGAATCTGGCTGGGGTTTATTTCGTCATCAGGAATATCGCCGTCACCGACCCCAAGTGCCTGGTGAAGGAACAGATGTGGATAACTCCAGGAAAACAGTAAGAGGCTCTAGGCAGATGAGCTGATTTGCCACCTGCACCGGTCAAGACTGCGCATGTGAGCCACCCGTCGTGTGGGCCACCTGGCGGGGTGAGCGAAACCTCGATGGGACGTCAATTCCCCAGCCTGGCCCGTCAACCTCGAACCTGGCAGCCAAGCTACCTGGCCACCTTGGCCGCAGCACGGGCGGCGTTCGCATCCGAAATCACCTGATTGATCGGGACGACCACATCGTCGACGATCACTTCACGCATCGACCCGAGCAGTCGCTCCCGGACGAGACGTTCACGACGCCTGGCACTCAACCTCGTCAAGGATGAACTCAACGCGGCCACGATGATCGAGAGGACCCCACTGGCAAGCAGCAACATCACAGGTAGGTCCACACCCTTATTTTCGTAAAGGACCGGAAGGGTCGGCAGGTGGAACCAATCCAGCACCCAGTTCACTAAGACCCACGATGCTCCCACGAAGAATACGAAGGTCAGCAACCATTGAATCACGTTGATCAGGCTCCACACTGCCGGGGGCTTCATCTGCAGATCAGTGTGTCCGATTGCCCGATCCATGTGGTCAGGGATTTGGTCCAGATTGGTCACTGACGCCTCGCGCACTGCCTCCGCCCACCGCTTAGGCAACCCGTCCGAGCACGACCTGGCGAGGTCTCTTACCCCGGATTGAATCTGGGCTTCGGCAACTGCAGTAGCCCTCGGCAAGGAGGTGCGATCAATGATCGTCACCGATGAGTCGTCTGGTTCCTTCTTGCCAGACGAAGGCAGGTCGAGGTGGAACCGCCGCAGGGGATCCGGACGGAACCGTCCCAGCCAACGCACCAACGGCCACCCTGTTGCCAGATGCCCCCTGTGCTGTGTGGCTTCTCTCACCGCGCGAGTTACTGTCGAAATCCCGGCTGCGTCAGCACACGATTGCGTCACCTTATCAATTTGTGCGGCACGAACTTCCTTAACTTCTCGCTGTGGAAGCTGCGGCTCAATCGCTAAGACAACCTTCTGCAAGTCAGCAGAGATTCGCTTCCTCATCATGGTTGACTCAGCCACGCGATCTCGAAGCAGGTCGCGGACCCGAGCAATCCCCCATCCAGTCAGGGTCGAAGCCACTAACAACGGGGTCCGGGCCAGGCCTTCGTCATCGAGGATGCGACGCAGGTCCTTGACGCAGGTTTCTAACTCGTTCGGTTGAAGGGTATCTGCCTGGTTGAGAACCACCATCATCACGCCGGCGTGAGGAGCGAGCGGACGCAAGAACCGCTCGTGCAGGGCAGCGTCAGCATATTTCTGCGGATCGACCACCCACACCAACATATCCACCATGGTCACCAATCGATCCACCGTCAATCGGTGAGATACCTCAGTGGAATCATGATCGGGCAAGTCCATCAACACCAAGCCGTCGAGGTGATGATGGCCGCCTGCGATCAGGTGACGGGTCGATACATCCAACCAATCAAGCAGTTCATCGGGCAGAGTTTCTCCCCACACGCACGCCATCGGCTTGGAGGTGGTGGGGCGAATAACTCCCGGGATCGCCAAGGTCGTCTGGGACAGTGCATTAAATAGACTCGACTTCCCTGACCCAGTTGCCCCCGCCAGGGCAACCACAGTGTGATCCCCCACAAAGGACAGTCTCTTCCCAGCCGTGGCCAGAAGCGCAGAGGCGGCGCGATGATCGGCAGGATCGATGCGACCCTGCGTCACGTTGACGAGGGTCTCCAACGCGTTGATGCGATCCGACAACGGCTTAGACATCGGCGTCACCCCGCGTACGATCCGAGGGCGCATCCATGACGGCAAGCTTTGCCTCGACCGATGTGAACTCAGAGCCAGCCAAGCCTGCAGTTACTTCGGCGACTGCGTCTCGAATCTGGTCACCGAGATCAATCGGGAGACTAATGCGGTCAAGAACCTCGGTAAACCGGGATAGTTGAGTCGCGAAGAGGTCGTCGATGCGGGCGTCAAGCAGCTCCTTGGCTCGCCTAGACAAGTTGCGCACGGCATCGTCACCAAATAAGGATTCGAGAAGTTTTTGCGCGACGACGGAAGTCCCACCGGCAATCCCGATTTCGGCACCGGTCAACCCACCTGTCGACGCAAACACGATCACCATCAACGCAGCACCGATGCCGTTGACGCCCAGGGCAGCGATCCTGGCTTGATTGCGTTTGGTTTGGCCCTTGGCGCTGACCAGGTCAAGAACGTCGGCTTGCCAATTACGCACCAGATCAGGAACACCACGGTCGAATTCGTCGTCAGTGTGCGCCAGATCGTCGGAAATCGACTCCAGGATTTGGCGTCCAGCAGGATGAGCCTGCCAGGAACCCACCGTGTGCTCACAAGCAGACATACCGGCTTCACGAATCAAGGTGTGCAAGCCAGACTCAACTGCCGAGCGCATCTGCGCTCCCTCGACTGGGGCGGACGAGAACAAAGAGGCAAAACGATCCCTAAGCCTGGAGACCTTCTCATTCAGCGCACGGGTGAACTGACTCGTTCCGGCGAAATCCTCCCAGCGCTGCAGCACTTCACCGCGCAACATCGTGCCGTCGGAAGTCTGTAACTTGACCGTGCGGATCGCATCATCGAAGTGACTCACCGCATCCTTGCGTAAGCCCTGCCAGGCCGCACTCTGTTCATCAACGTGATCGGCGATGCGCAAAGACTGATCAGAAACGGCTGCGATTGCACCAGACAAAGATGACATCACCACGGCGCGTCGGCTCTGTTGGTCGTGGGCGATGCCAGCGAGCCAGCGACGGATCGGCGCCACTGTCTTCTCCGGGAGAATCCCGTCGGCGTCAGTGACGGTTTCAGGGACGACGAAGAGAGGGGAATCCGCCAATCCGCGCTCGGTCATCATCGTGGCGAGGTGACGAGGTACGTCCCTCATCGCAGATGGTGGGATTCGGTTGCACACCACACCCACAGCCATGGAGCGTTCGGATGCGTCAACCAAGTATTCCCAAGGAAGTGCGTCGGCATAGCGGGCTGCAGAGGTACAAAAGAGCCACAGGTCTGCCGCGAGGAGGAGTTCACTCGCTAGGTTGCGGTTGTCTGAATCGATGGAATCGATGTCGGGGGCGTCAAGTAAGGCCAAACCTTCAGGGATGACCGTAGAGGAGACTAACTGGACGGTGTTGACGTCATGGCTGGGTTCGGTCGTCCTGGCTAGCCGAGGCAGCACCCGGGTGGTCTCAAACCAGCTTGCATCATAAGGATGGCAGACCAGGACGGGAGACTTCGTGGTTGGTCGAATCACTCCGGGACGGGTGACTCGATGCCCCAAGACCGAATTGACGAGGGTGGATTTCCCGGCACCTGTGGAGCCTCCGACAACACACAGAATCGGGGCGTCTATATCTTTGAGACGAGGCAGGATGTAGTTATTCAACTGCCCGGTGACAGCTTTGATTTGCCGCGAATACTCGTGCGTGTCAGGCAAAACTAGCGGGAAACTCAGGTCCGCCAGGGCACCACGAAGCCTCGTCAGCGCCTCAAAGAGTGACTGGGTAGCCATGGTGTCTTTCGTCAGTGAACTCGAACCGACCTCGCAGATCGGCGAAACCACCCGTCTCGGTGATTCTTGGACATCCTACCTAGAAAAGATGAAACTGTGCGAGGGAGATACAGACTGACCCACGTTTGGGTGAAGCCAGTAATCAAACCGGGCTAATCGCGATGACCGCATGATGGAAATCGAGGTGCGCATAACCACCAATGTCGACTGACTTTTCGCCTAGACGATCACCGAACTCTCCATTACTGAGCCCGGCCTGGTTGAGATCGCCGCGCTAGCGCGAAGACCTCATCGTCGCAGATCGAGCTGTATATCCGCGCCGGTTCCATTGTTGCCGACGATACTGCCACCACTGCCGAACCCTGGCCCGGGTTTTCCCAAGAATCGGCCTGGGAATGATGGTGAGACCGTAGGGCTCGTCCAGAGCAATCCCGCGTAGCTGACGAATCTCGCTGAGAATTTCGCGCTGAACTGCGTGGTTCGGGTCGGCAACGATCCCGCGTAACTCGTCATGTCTGATGTAACAAAGCTCGGTGATGAGTCGAATCATGGTGCGCGTCGCCGAGAATACCGTCCAGCCTCTCAAACTCGCCGCCATCAGTAACTTCGCTCGGCGGAAGACGTTGGCAAACACCAACGCATCGCGCGGTGTCAGCCAGCCCATCTGGGCAAAGTCGATGATTCGCTCAGTCAAAATCCGGCCCTGCTGCACGGTGGCAAAGATTAGCCGGATTCCTAAGAAAGACAGGACAACCAGGGCTAGAGCGTAGAGGAATTGCAAGACAGGTAAATCTTTTGGACCGCCGACAACAGAAAGCATTCCGTTGAAAAGCATGTGCCCGAGCGCACCCAATAAATAGGCGGCGATACATCCGGTGACTTGGACGAACTTCGAGCGACACCGGAGGGTGATGGCGATACCGGCACCGATCAAGCCGGTGAACAGGGGATGCCCAAAACTCGTGAATACGCCGCGCTGGAGAAACATCTGCCAGATGACCTCCTTCGGGTCTCCTTGACTGATGTCTAGCGAGGCAATCACGAGGGAGCGGGTGTAGTAGATGATGTTCTCCGTAAAGGCGAATCCAATCGCGCTCAACCCGCATATCGTCACGACCTGGACGACGGAGGACAACCGGCGTCTGGCGAAGATCGCGATCAGGAATACTACCGACACTTTGGCGGCCTCTTCGACGAATGGCGCCGAGAAGATGGCCGCCCTGGCTCCGGCTCCGGCGTCATTAGGGTCAGCCATCGCCGTCATCAGGTCGCCCGCCCAGGTGTTGACGATCAACGAAATCAGCACTGCTACCCCCGCGCCCCAACCAAAGGCAGCGTATTTCATGACCAATGGTGTGGGCCGGAACCTATCGATCAACAACCAAGCCAGCGCATAGCAACCAGCGGTGATGGCGGCGTAGCGGGTCGAGGTGACGATAGCCTCGTGAACCTGAGCTTGTGTGACGGATATTTGATCTTGAAGGGCTTGGTTGATGGATTGGGCGATGGAGACGACCTCTAGCCGGTAAAGGTAATAGAGGATGAAAGCGAAGACACCGGTCAGGCCAATGAAAGCCCACAAGGATGGATTGACAAGGATGCGTTTCCAACCTTTTCGGCCCTTGCTCGGTGGTTGCAGACCGGATGCGGCTGCATGATGACGCTCGATCTGCGTGAGCATATCTGCTTTCCAGTTACCTTCCTCAACGATGGCACTGCCTGGCGCCCCCGGGGGGATTTGAACCCTCGACCAACGGATTAGAAGTCCGGTGCTCTATCCACTGAGCTACGGAGGCTAGGTGGAGGCCATGACCACAGTCTCAACGAAGTTAGCGAAACTGAAACCGGCCTGCCGTTGTGCCAGTTCCCATCTAGATTAGCGTGGAACTAGCACTGCTCAAGACTACCTCTTAGCCGCGCTCCCATTCCAATCCTCACCCGGATGCGACGACCCGAGGTTTGCTAGATTGGCCTGTGGGCGCGCCGTCTCAAGCGATCAACCGCCTCACCCCTCAACAAGGCCACGTCTTCGCTTAAGTCCACCCCAGCGCCCGGTTGATCCGGCACCGCTCACCGTCACGTCAAGGTTTAATCCGCCACAGAATCGTCGTGACCTGGAACAATGAGTTTGGATAGGAAATCACTGGCGCTTTTCATCCTGTCCGCCTACGGGCCAACAATTTTTGCAGTGATCGGATCAGGAGCCGTCGTCCCTCTGATTTCCTTAACCGCCCGCCACTTGGGTGCATCAGTCGGCCTCGCCGCTTTCGTCACCGCGCTACTCAATATCGGCAAGCTCATCGGCGATATCCCCGCTGGATTGATCGCCGACCGAATCGGCGAGAAATGGTCGATCATCGCCGCGTCGGTGATGGACGCCATCCTCTTAGCTACGGTGTTCTTCTTTCCGAAACTATGGGTGTTAGCGGTCGCGATCTGCGCCGTCGGCATGTCGAACTCGGTATTCAACCTCGCCCGCCAGTCATATCTGACTGCCGTGGTTCCATTCAAGTACCGCGCCCGAGCCATGTCGTCGCTTGGCGGGGCGATGCGGATTGGCAATACCATCGGACCATTAATCGGATCGATGCTGGTGGGACATTTCGACATTCACTACGGCTTCGGATTCGCAGCGCTAATGTGCATCGGGGCTGCAACCGTCACCATCTTCCTCCCCGATCTCCCGCACATGACAATACCCCAGACGCTTCCATACGAGCCTCCAAGAGTGCCAGGTCAAACACGCACCCCGTCACTCAACCAACAACCTGGCTGGTGTTGAACAAGCACCGTCATCACCTGCTGACGACCGGCGTCGGCTGCGCCATCTTGATGATGTCGCGCATGGCTAGACAAGCCATCATCCCACTCTGGTGCGACCACCACGGACTCACCCCATCCCAGGCATCCTTGATTTTTGCCATCTCGATGGTGATGGATGTCTTACTGTTTCTTCCCGGCGGAATGATCATGGACCGCTTCGGTCGGTGGTGGGTATCTATCCCCATCATGATCTGTCTCGGCATAGGTTTCTTCCTACTGCCACTAACCAGCACCTACCCGACAATCGCTGCCGCCGCGTGCCTCCTAGGTTTGGCTAACGGTCTGTCCTCGGGGATCGTGATGACTCTAGGATCGGACGCCTGCCCCGTCTTCGGACGTTCCCAATTCCTCGCTGGCTGGAGGCTGCTCACCGACACCGGCGGCACTCTCGGACCGTTGACGATCACCGCATCACCTTGATTGCCCCGCTGTCGGTTGCGGCAATCTCGCTGGGAATCACGTCCTGGATAGGTGCCGCCTGGCTGAACCGTTGGCTCCCCCACAGCAAACAGGTTTTTGAAAAGGTCGAAACAGCATAGACTGATCGGGTGAGTGAGAAAGCAGAAAACCTCGTCTGGATTGACTGTGAAATGACCGGTCTCGACCTGAACAAGGACGTGCTGGTGGAGATTGCAGTAATCGTTACCGACGCCCAACTCACCCCTCTCGACGACGGGATCGACGTCGTCATCGACGCCCCCGACGGCATCCTCGATACTCTCAACCCCGTGGTTTTCCAGATGCACGAGAAGTCCGGCCTATTAGCTGACCTCACCCAAGGACTCTCCATCCCTATGGCGGAGGCGGAGAAGACCTGTCTTGATTACATCAAACAGTTCGTGCCCGAGGCAGGCAAGGCCCAACTCGCCGGTAATACCGTCGGCACCGATCGCGCTTTCTTAGCCAAAGACATGCCCGAACTCGAGCAGTACCTGCACTATCGCAATGTGGATGTCTCGACGATCAAGGAGCTGGCGAAGCGTTGGTACCCGAAGGCCTTCTTCAATGCCCCAAAGAAGAACGGCAACCACCGTGCACTCGCCGATATCCAGGAGTCGATTGAGGAGCTGCGCTACTGGCGTGAAGTCCTCTTCGTCGCCGAGCCGGGACCATCGAGCGATGAGTTGAAAGCTGCTGCGCAGAAGCACCAGGGATCATTGACGGGGACTCGCCCCTAGTCAGGGCAGATAGCCAGGACAGCTCAACCGGGGCTACCTCACCGAATTGGCTTCCATCTCGACGTCATGCTAGTGTTGTCGTCGCTGTTCGTGGTGGCTGTAGCTCAGCTGGTAGAGCCCCTGGTTGTGGTCCAGGTGGTCGCGAGTTCAAGTCTCGTCAGCCACCCCAGGATTATTCGGCCCGGTTTCGGGCCACAGCACAAGAGAGAGCCGCTGTCGGCTCTCTCTTCTTGCTTTTAGCGATCACTACCCTTCGCCTGACCCCATTCCTCGACTGATTGCTACCCGAGTAAAGATAGCGATCCACATCGGCTGGATCTTGCGTTTGACCTCTTCGTCCTCCGTCTTGAACACGATCTCCGTGACGATGTTTCCCCACCGGATGATCAGGTCATCTCCGACGTAGCTTCCATCTCTACTCATCGTCAAGCGACTGTAAGTGGTGCCAAGAATCCAGCCGCCGCCTGAAGACGACACCTGTGCGTCTCGAAAATAAGCGTCTCGGCATTGAGCGGCACCGGCGTCTTCCATAGCAGCTTTGGCGGATTTTGCCGCAGACTTAGACGGGAATCGCATCATCGTCATGGACGCATACAGGTTGCCGATCTGGGTAACCTTGACGTCACCAGAGATCAGCTCGGTTGCAGCGGTGACCCGCTGATCAGTGCAGCCGCGTTGATTCATCGCATCGGCAACTTCCCCGTCTTTGGCAGTGATAGTTGGGGTATTAGGGGTGCCCACCCATTTGACCTCAGCGTCCTTCCAGATCTCAGGCAATCTGCCTTCTCCGCCCACGGGCCCCACAGACAGCCACACAACCAGCCCCACGAGAATACCGCCAGAGGCGACGGTGAGCGCCCAAGATAGCCAGCCCCTGCGGCGACGACGATCAACATCTATCAATCCACCCCGAAACTGCAGATACGTTTGATGCCCATTCCCGGTAGTGCGCA
>JAEZZG010000017.1 GCA_023442485.1 Actinomycetes bacterium
CCCGAATCAGCAGAGATCGACAAGGACGACGGAGGCAGCCCAGCCTTGAGGACCTGGACCCCTAGTGCTGCAATCATCGCGCCATTGTCGGTGCATAGCCCCGGGCGCGGACGACGCAGCTCGATTCCTGCCGCACTGGTGCGCTCTTCCAGTAACCCTCGCAGTCGCGAGTTGGCGGCGACCCCGCCACCGATGAGCATGGTGCCCACACCATAGTGGCGGCAGGCGTCGACGGCTTTGGCCGTCAACACGTCGGCGACGGCTTCCTGGAAGGATGCTGCCACGTCATTGGTTGGGATCTCGCGCCCGGCGAGGCGCTCGGTCTCTACCCAGCGCGATACGGCCGTTTTGAGCCCGGAAAAAGAGAAGTCGAAACGGTGTTTGTCAAGGTCACGTTTACTGGTGAGCCCGCGCGGAAAACGGATCGCGGACCGATCACCGTCGGCGGCGGCCTTGTCGATCACCGGACCACCCGGGTAAGGCATCCCCAAGAGCCTGGCTACCTTGTCGTATGCCTCACCCGCTGCGTCATCAATCGTGGTGCCGATCTCTTTGACGTCGGTGGCGATGGAGTTGACTAGGAGCAGTTGGGTGTGCCCACCAGAGACGAGGAGGGCTACACAAGGCATCGGCAAATCCCCGTGTTCGAGATAGTCGACGACGACGTGACCGATCAAGTGATTGACGCCATAGAGCGGCTTATTGAGGTAGGTTGCCAAGGCTTTGGCAGAGGCCAAACCGACGACCAGGGCCCCCATCAGGCCCGGACCTGCCGTGACGGCGACGGCGTCAACCTCGCTCAGGTCGACCTCAGCTTTGACCAGCGCCCTCTCTAGGGCCGGGACCATCGCTTCGAGATGGGCCCTTGAGGCAACCTCGGGGACAACCCCGCCGAAACGGACGTGTTGCTCGACTGAGGACGCAACCTCGTTAGCCAGGAGTTGATTACCCCTGACGATGCCGACGCCGGTCTCATCACAGCTCGATTCAATCCCGATGACTAGGGGTTCACTCATCTGTCTCCTCCAAGGTGCGATGCCGGATCAGCAGTTTCTGATTCTGCCAAGACCAGTTCCATGACGTGCGCGTCACGACCGCCCGGATAGTAGTTCTTGCGGGTGGAAAGAAGTACAAAACCTGTTTTCTCGTAGAGGTTGACTGCCGGTTCATTATCTGGATCCACTTCGAGTAATAGCCGAGACGCCCCACACCGGCTGAGTTCGGTGATCCCCTGGTCCAAGATCTGGGTCGCGACGCCTTCACACCGACATTCACGAGCGACGATGATCCGGTGCAGGTCAGCGACGGAATCAATCACCTGGAACAGACCGACCCCCTTCACCCTATGCTCGGCGTCGCAATAGACCAGGCAGATACGAGTCGGAGAGGAGACCTCCTGCAGCCAGGTCTGAGCAGACCATCGCTCTCGGGAGGAAAACCCTCCAGATTCGAGATCAACGATGGCATCGACGTCAGTCTCATCAGCCACACGGATCACTGCGATTCCTTCCCCGTATCCTCTTCAGGCCGCGTCTGCGATTCCTGCCCGGCCTCAGCCCTGGGGTTCCTCCATCCAGCCACGCGCGGAAGATGAATTCTTGGAAGGGCCGATTTGCGGGCAGACGGGGTCGAGGTATCGGGTTGGCGCAGGTACAGCGGTTCTGCGGGGCCTTCAACGATGTCCGACGCATAGGCGGCGAGAATCCCGGCATCGAGGAGATCCGGGGCTGATTCGACTAGGCGCGGACCGAAGACGTCCGGGTAGACGGCAGTGCCCGGCCCGAAGACTGGCAGAGCCGGAACCTGTGCAGGATCACTGACGACGGGGCCACTGATCCGGTCGCCGTTAGCCCGGTAGCTAGCCCAATAAACCTCTTTGCGCCTGGCGTCGGTGCAGACGACGAATTCCTCTGGCATACCGATCTGAGGGCTGACTTCGATCGGGACAGACGAGACTCCGCAAGACACAGCCCACTGTCTAGCCAAGATGTCGAGACTGCAGACGGTAAAAAGGTGGGCCTTCGTCATGGCTGCGATGGTGCGAGCGGTGACGATCCCCACACGCAACCCGGTGAACGGACCGGGACCCATTCCGACAGCAACCCCTGACAGATCTGCCATCGTGATTCCGGCCCGGTCAAGTAGCTCAACGATCGCAGGCATCAGCTTTTCAACATGGGAGCGCGAATCGCCAACATTGAGCGATTCAATTATCTCGCCGTCGTGACTGAGCCCGACACTGACCACGGTGGAGGTGTCGATCCCCAATACCCAGCCTCGGGTTCTCATCGGTCTATCCTCTCTGCGGTTGGCTCAGGTGATGTGTTGACGATGTCAAGCTGGCTCCAATCCACTCCGTCCCAGCGCGGCCCAACCCCGGTGAAGTAGACCAGACGGGTATCGTCGGCAGGGTCATCAGAGCGGGCGATCTGAATCTCTAGACGATTTGGACTCAGCCCCTCAGCTAGACCTTCCCCCCATTCAACCACTGTCACCGAGTCTGACAAGGTGTCGTCAAGATCAATATCTGCCAGTTCTGCAGCCGAAGACAGCCGATAGGCGTCGACGTGGATCAGATCGGGGCCGCCGCGACGGCTGTGGTGGATGCGGGAGAGCACAAAGGTGGGCGAGATCACGGGACCTTCAACGTCGAGGCCGATACCGAGCCCCTGGGTCAAGGTGGTCTTTCCGGCACCGAGGTCCCCGGTCGCGACCAGCAAGTCTCCCGGTTGCACGATCGCGGCAAGGTGAATACCTAGCTGGTGCATTGCATCAGCGGTGGGCACCTCAACGAGTTTCGGGAGGCGATAGCCGAAGACATGACCGTGTTCGGTCTGGCGAATCGCGACGAATCCAGCGTTGCGCCACCATTTCTCCACCTCGGGCAGCTCCGCACGAGTGTCGAGGATAAGGTGGCCGCACCCGAGATCACCAGCGATGTGCCCGGCACCGGTCACCAAGACTGTTGCAATTCCGTTGCGTTGATTGGCTGGGTCTACTGCGACTCGGCGCAGTTTGGCGACCCGGCCGAGGTCTGGATCATCGAGAACCTTGATCAAGGTTGCGCCGACGATGGCGGTGGTCGCGGAGTCCGGATCTACGAGTTCAGCGACAAGTCCGATCTGTTGATCGAGTTGGTCGCGGATCGTCTCCACCGTCTCAGATAGAGCTGGCGCAGGAGGATCGAGCGGTTTGCGTGCGGAAAAAGCCGCGTGGATGACGGCACAGATGCGTTCTGCGTCTGCGCTTTCTGCAATCCTCAACTGCACATGGGAATCTGTCACAGCCGTCTACTCTAGAACCAAACCCGGACAAACACTATTTGTCTGGTGTGCAAGTCATCGCTACTGATTCCGGTCTTGGTAACGATGATCCTCTAGGCGGGGATGACGGGGACGGACTCACCACGCTGGGGCCGCCTCACCCTCCCCGACTGGACGGATGTGGATAGAGCTGGCGCGGCAGGTAACCATCAGGTGACGATCACCCCACGATTTAGGTCTGGCGAGTTGATCACTAGCGGAATAGTTGAGCATAAGTTGTGCCGAAAACGCGTCTGAAGAGCCCCTGAGTGGAGTTAGCGGTAGGGTCAAGGTGTGCGCGTAGCTATTGTCGCTGAGTCTTTTCTTCCGCAGGTCAACGGGGTCACGAACTCTGTCTTGCGAATCTTGGAACATTTGCGTCGGCGTGGAGAGGACGCCGTCGTGATCTGCCCGGACGACCCCCTCGGGGTTCCAGACTCCTACGAGGGGTATCCGGTCACTGCGCTGCCCTCCCTCCCGCTGCCGTGGTATCACGCGATCAAGATCGTCACTTCCGGACGCTCCGAGATTCGCGATCTCCTCGTCGAGTTGAATCCAGATGTGATCCACCTGGCGGCACCGTTCATCCTCGGCTATCGCGCCGCGCTTGCTGCAGCGGAACTGGCTATCCCCGTCGTTGCCATCTATCAGACCGAGATTCCCCGCTTCGCCCAACGTTACGGCTTCCCTCCGGCCGAAGGTCTACTCTGGAAGCGGGTTGAGGCGATTCACAACCTGGCTTTCGCGACCTTCGCGCCCTCATCCTATTCTCGCGACGAACTACTCGATCACGGGATTTCCCGGGTCGGGATTTGGGGGCGCGGGGTTGATTCCACACGATTCTCTCCAACCAAGCGCAACCTGGATCTGCGCAGAGAGTGGGCCCCTGACGGTGAGGTCATCATCGGCTATATGGGGCGAATCGGGAAAGAGAAACAGCTCGAGGACCTAGCCGTCATCGCTGATCTCCCGGGGGTCTGTCTCGTCGTGATCGGCGATGGCCCGGCACGAAAATCCGTCGAGCAAAAGCTCCCCTCGGCTCGATTCCTCGGGATGCTTGGCGGAGAGGAGCTGGCTGAGGCGGTGGCCAGTTTCGACATCTTCGTCCACCCAGGGGAATATGAGACCTTCGGTCAAGCCATTCAGGAAGCCGAGGCAAGTGGTTTACCCGTCATCGCGCCGAGGGTTGGCGGGCCTATTGACCTCGTCACCGATCAAGTCAACGGTTATCTCTATACCCCCGGCGACCTCGACCAGTTGCGGGCCTACACCCTCGAACTAGTCAACGACAAGGGTAAACGCGAAGAGTTCGGACGTCAGGGACGCCTCCGCGCTGAAGCGAACACCTGGGAATCCATCTGCGAGCAGATGCTAGAGCATTATCGCGAAGCGGTAGCGGTGAGCAACCGCGATATGGATGCAGGCACCGATTCCGCGACCTCGTTGGGCGGGTAGGGCCCATCTAGCTCGGTAGCGGCAACAGCTTGGATGGACGCCGCCATCACTCCAGCCTTCCACGCCGGAAGTCCAGCAGCCAGCAAGGTGCCACAAATTCCGGCTAGGACATCACCTGATCCAGCTTGGGCCGTCCACGCCACTCCGGGAATGGCAATCACCACTTCGCCCATCCCGGTAACACAGTACTGGCTCGCCCCCTTGATTAAGACGGTGGCGCAGGTGCAGCGGGCCAAGTGTTGAGCAGCAAGGACGGGGTTCGCCTCAACCCAGCAGCGAGATTGACCAAGCGCGCGAGCGAGTTCACCGGCATGAGGGGTGAGCAATAACCGGTCAGCCTGGGCCTGCGAGTAGTCGGCACGGTTTGGGAGGTGGTCGATTGCTCCAGCATCGACGACTAGGGGGAGCCGGTCCTGGAGGGCCTGATCAATGACGTCAGGGCGCCCCCAGTCTTGGGTCCATCCGCAACCAACCACCAAGGCCTGGCAGCGTCCGGGCTCAGTGACGACGGAAGGCAAGGCGGTACGCACTAGCCCAACCGCTTCAGCCGCACCAAGGAACCGCACCATCCCCGCTCCTGAATACACCGCCCCGAGGCTGGCTAGGAGACCCGCCCCTGGATAGCGCGGTGATCCGGCGTAGACACCAACGACTCCCCTGCTGTATTTGTCACTGAGGTGATCGGGGGTTGGCCACCACCTGGCTAGGTCCGACTTCGTGACCTGGTTGACTGAGATAGCGTCCGAGATACCCTCTTCATCGCCAGCGCGGCTAGTTTGGTCGACATCGAAACCAATATCGACGACAAACACCTCTCCACATGCTGAACGCGCCGGGTAGGCGACGTGACAGGTCTTGTAAGCACCGAAGGTGACGGTGCACGAGGCGGTGAAGTAGTCGCCCGGAAGCTCTTGGCTATCGGCGCCCAACCCGGAGGGAAGGTCGATACTCAAGACACGGATGTTCACATCTCGACACAAGTGCGCGAAACTGGCGACGGGTTCACGCAACCCTGGGCGGCCACCGATACCTAAGACGGCGTCGATGACCAGATCGACCTCGGCCACAGATTCGTAGGCCTTAGCCTGATTAACGACCTGGCACCCGGCGGCGATGGCCTCGTGGAAGCCTTGTTCGTGGACCCGGGAGGCCACCTGCCACAGCAAGACCTGCACCCCGCTTCGGGCCAGATGTGCAGCACAATAGAGGCCGTCTCCCCCGTTGTTCCCACTGCCCACGACGACTAAAACCCTCGCCGGGGAGAACCTCTTGGCAGCCTCAGAACAGGCCTTGGCTGCACGACCCATCAGGTCAACTCCAGGGTGATCTTGCCAGAATCGGTCCTCGGCCTGGCGGATTTGTTCTGCGGTGGCGACGGGGATCACTGGTGCTCCTTGTCAGTTATCCGTCCAGGACGACCAGAGCGGTGGCTATTCCGGCGTCATGGGAAAGTGACACATTCACGGATTGAATGCAACGTTCTTGCAACGCTAATGCAACGGTATTCTTGGTGACGAACTCGGGTTTGTCTCCGTGACCGGGAATCTCGCAATCCAGCCAGGCCAGACCGTCTGGGACGCCAAGGGCCTTCGCCAAGGCCTCCTTTGCCGCGAATCGGGCGGCTTGGGAAGAGATCGGCAACCTCCGCTCCGCCTCGGTCAGCACTTTCGCGACCGCACCTGGATGACGCAAGGACATAGCCTCAAATCTTGCAATGGAGCACACATCGATGCCTACTCCGAGGATCATGGCTACTCCACTGTCACTGACTTAGCTAGGTTCCGAGGCTGGTCGACGTCATTGCCCAAGATCGTGGCCAATTCGCATGCGAAGAGCTGCAGCGGAACCGTCGCCACTAAGGGCTGAACCAGGGTCGGGGCTGCTGGCAGGCCAATCATGACATCGGCGTACTGGGCCACGTCGGGGTCTCCGGCTTCGGCAAGGACGATCGTCTTGGCCCCGCGGGCACGCACCTCTTGGATATTCGACACCACCTTGTCATGGAGTTGATCGCGGCCCCGAGGAGGCACCACGATGAAAACAGGGGTGTCGGGTGTGATGATCGCGATTGGACCGTGTTTGAGTTCGCCAGCGGCGAAGCCCTCGGCGTGAAGATAGGCGATCTCTTTGAGTTTGAGGGCACCTTCCATCGCTACCGGATAGCCGACGTGACGTCCCAGGAAAATGAAATCTTCCTTCTCTTTGAGGTCCTCGGCCAGGGCATAGATGGTGTCGGCTTGGTCAAGAACCTGCTGGATCTTCTCCGGCATCGACTCAAGTTCGTCCATGACCGCCCGGATTTCATCCCCGTATTTCATGCCGCGTACCTGCGCCAGGTACAGACCTAACAGGTAACAGGCCGCGAGCTGAGTCAAGAAGCCCTTGGTGGAAGCGACGCCAATCTCGGGCCCGGCGTGGGTGTAGATGACGGCGTCAGATTCACGCGGAATCGTTGCCCCGTTGGTATTGCAGATAGCGATCACCTTGGCGTGCTGTTCCCGCGCATGTCGGATCGCCATCAGCGTATCTGCGGTCTCCCCGGATTGGGAGATGGTCACACATAAGGTCAGCGGGTCAATAATCGGGTCCCGATACCTAAACTCGCTAGCCAATTCCACCTCACACGGGATCCTTGTCCAGTGCTCAATGGCGTATTTGGCGACCATACCCGCGTAGTAGGCGGTACCACAGGCGACGATGACGATCTTGTTGATCCGGCGCAACTCCTCGGGGCTGATCCTGATCTCGTCAAGAACCAGCTCACCTCGACTGGAATACCGTCCAAGCAAGGTATCTGCGACGGCCTTCGGCTGCTCGAAGATCTCCTTACGCATGAACCAGTCGTAGCCGAGTTTTTCGGCGGCGGTGGCGTCCCAATCAACATGGAAGCGATTGACCTCAACCTCGACGCCGTTGAAATCGGTGACCGTGACGTCATCTGCGGTGAGGGTGACGATCTGGTCTTGGCCGAGTTCGATAGCTTCGCGGGTGTACTCGATGAAGGCGGCCACGTCAGAAGCCAGGAAGTTCTCGCCGTCCCCGACGCCGAGCACCAGCGGGGAGTTCCGACGAGCTGCGACGATCCGCTCGGGATCCCTCACGTCGATCGCGACCAAGGTAAAGGCCCCTTGGAGTCGCTGACAAAGAAGCCGCATCGCCTCAGGAAGTGGATGGTCTTCGATCAGCACCCCCAGCAGTTGGGCTGCGACTTCAGTGTCGGTTTCGGATTCAAATTCAGTCCCGGAGGCGCGCAACTCATCGCGTAGCTCGGCGTAATTCTCGATGATACCGTTGTGGACTACGGCCACTCGTGACGAAGCAGACCGGTGTGGGTGTGCGTTGGCGTCATTAGGTCCACCATGGGTTGCCCACCTGGTATGGCCGATACCGATCCCGGCGTCAGGGATCGGATCATCGTCTAAGGCTGAGATGAGGTTGGCTAGTTTTCCGGCGCGCTTGCGAATGTGGAGTTCGCCTTCGCTCGGTACAGCGATCCCGGCAGAGTCATATCCGCGATACTCCAGCCGAGTCAGACCGGCCAGAACAACGTCTCGGGCATTCTTGGTGCCCACATATCCGACGATTCCACACATGGAAGTGAGATTACAAACGCCTCCACCTTCCTTCCAAGACGACAAGCGGGAAGACCTAGAAAACGATATAGATTGTGCCTGGACTTAGGCGACCGGCTAAACTTTTCCTGCCTCAACGGCCTCACCTCACTCGCACCACCGAAGTCAAGGGTCATGACTGATTCTCTGAAACACCCGGCGATTCCGGCCACCACCCAGGTCTTTTCGCCTGTCACACCGCACCATGAAGATCACCCATCGGGGCCTTTCGTCACTCTCGGGCGCAAAGATTGGGCCAAGCTAGCTCGAAACAAGCAGTTTGTGCTCAGTGAAGAAACCCTGGACTCGCTGCGCGGTGTTCAAGATCCGACGAACCTGGACGATGTCCGCGAGGTCTATCTGCCGTTGACGAACCTGCTGAACCTGTACCGTGAACACACCGGGCGGCTCTTCCACGATTCCAACGCCTTCTTACATGCAGACGTCGAGCAGACCCCCTTCGTCATCGGTATCGCCGGTTCAGTTGCCGTCGGCAAATCCACCGTTGCACGATTGTTGCGCGAGCTGATTGCCCAGCTCCCGAATCGGCCGAAGGTGGCCCTCGTCCCCACCGACGGCTTCCTCTACTCCACCCAGGAGTTGACCCGGAGAGGGTTGTTGACCAGAAAGGGATTCCCGGAGTCCTACGACTGCAAGGCCTTGCTGCAATTCGTCGTCGATGTGAAATCCGGGAAGCCGGCGAAGTCGCCAGTCTATTCCCACACCGACTACGACATCGTCCCAGACCAGTTCATCGAGGTTGAGAACCCGGACGTCTTGATCATCGAAGGGCTCAACGTCCTCCAGCCTGCCCGCCCTCATTCAGACGGGACGACGGGATTGGCGATCAGCGATTTCTTTGATTTCTCGGTCTACGTCGACGCTGAGGCCCAAGACATCAAGCAATGGTTCATTGACCGCTTCATGGGGTTCACTGACTCAGCTTTCGACGACCCGAACAGTTTCTTTGCCCAGTGGTCTCATCTGTCTCAAGACGAACTCCTCACCCTGGCCCACCAGGTGTGGGACCAGGTCAATGGGGTCAATCTCAGCCTCAATATCGAGCCGACCCGATCGCGGGCTACTGTGATTCTCAAGAAGGGGCCGAATCACGTCATCGACTCGGTTCGGATCCGAAAAATCTAGTCCCTGCGACGTCGATGCGACAGGGACTAGGCCGATTGTGAAGATCGTGGCGGACTGAAGCACAGCTTCGACCGTCCAAGATTAGAGGCGTAACCTTCGGCTCACCACTGAGGCTAGGCGCTGGCAGACTTCCTGGGCTTTGGCTTCGGTCGCGGCTTCGACCATGACACGAACCATCGGCTCCGTCCCGGACGGACGCAGCACCACACGTCCGGAATCGCCCAACTCTGCGTTGGCTTCGGCCACCGCACGCATCACACCCGTGTCGATCCCGGCCCGGAGCTTGTCCACCCCAGTCACGTTGATCAACACCTGGGGCAGTCGTGTCATCACCGAGGCAAGTTGGGCGAGGGGTTTGCCGCTTTTCACCATCTCTTGAGCAATGTGGAGGGCCGTGAGCACGCCGTCACCAGTGGTGGCAAACTCGCTCATGATGACGTGTCCGGATTGTTCACCACCGAGGGTGAAACCGTTATCACTCATCGACTCGAGCACATAGCGATCCCCCACCTTGGTTTGGTCGATCTTGATTCCGTGGCTCTCCATCGCTTTGATCAAGCCGAGGTTGGACATGATGGTGGCGACGAGGGTATCGGAGGCGAGTTTGTGACTGTTCTTCATCGCGATGGCTAAGATCGCCATGATCTGGTCGCCGTCGTCGATAGTGCCGGAGGCGTCCACAGCCAAACATCGGTCTGCATCTCCGTCAAAAGCGAAACCAACGTCAGCACCGATTTCAGTGACCTTGTGCTGCAGGGATTCCATGTGGGTTGAGCCACAGTTGAGGTTGATCGAGATACCGTCGATGGTGTCGTGGATGGTGGTGACGTTAGCGCCGGCGGCAACGAAGGCTTCGCGGGCAGTCACCGAGGAGGCACCGTTGGCACAGTCGAGGACGACGTTGAGACCGTCGAGGGTACGATCCTCATCGAGGGAGGCAACCAGGTGACGGATATAGTCGCGGACGGCTGTGTGGGAGTCGACCACCCTGCCGACCTGATCTCCGATAGGCCGCTTCCATTCATCGCCCATCTGGGCTTCAATCGCATCTTCGATGTCGTCGGGGAGTTTGACCCCGCCGCGAGCGAAGAACTTGACGCCGTTGTCGGGCATGGGGTTATGGGAGGCAGAGAGCATCACACCGAGATCGCAACCGCGATCCGCGACGAGGAAGGCAAGTCCAGGGGTGGGGACGATGCCGACGCGCTCGACATCAATACCTGCGGAGGCGAGACCGGCGACTACTGCAGCTTCGAGAAACTCCCCCGATGCGCGAGGATCGCGTCCGACGATGGCGGTCGGGCGATTCAGCCCGAAGATTCCTGACTCACCGAGCACATGAGCTGCAGCGACCGAAAGTTCCAGGACGAGCTCAGCCGTGAGCTCTTGGTTTGCGGTGCCGCGGACACCGTCAGTTCCGAAAAGTCTAGCCATAGGCGAAACTCTACCGCCCAAGGGTGTGACGATGGCGGCATTGAGGACTGAAGTCAGAAAAACAGGTCAAAGACGCCGGTCGAAGTCTGAGGAAGGGGACCGGGCGAGGGGTTGGAGAGGGAAATTATCGGGGGTAAAACAATCGGGAGACACCTCCAAGGTGCCTCCCGATTGATGGAATACCTGATTAACGCTTCGAGTACTGCGGGGCCTTGCGAGCCTTGTGCAGACCGGCCTTCTTGCGTTCCTTGGCGCGCGGGTCGCGGGTCATCAATCCGCCCTTCTTCAGGGTCGGACGGTATGCGTCACGGTCAATCTCGTTGAGAGCACGAGCAATACCTAGACGCAACGCACCTGCCTGACCGGTGATGCCACCACCCTTGATGGTTGCGATCACGTCGAAGGCACCCTTGAGACCCAGGGCAACCAACGGGGATTCGATGTCTTGCTGGTGAACCTTGTTGGGGAAGTAATCCTCTAGCGAACGCTGGTTGATCTTCCACTGGCCAGTGCCAGGGACCAGACGGACGCGAGCGACAGCTTCCTTACGGCGGCCAGTGCCATAGCCAGGGCCAATCACACCGGCTCGTTCAGCAATCTCAGCTCCAGACGGTGCGGAGTCAGAGCGATAAGCGATTTCACGGTCACCCTCAGTGAATGGGGTCACCTCTGCGTCTTCGAGAGTCTCGACGACGTCAATATCAGTTGCGTCAACAGTCACGGTGATTCCTTACTGAGCGATCTGGCGGATCTCGTAGGGCTGCGGGTTCTGTGCAGCGTGGGGGTGTTCGGCTCCAGCGTAGACCTTCAATTTGGTCATCTGCTTACGGGACAGCTTGTTCTTAGGCATCATGCCCCACACAGCGAGTTCCACGGCACGGCGTGGATCGCGCTCGAGGAGGTCGCCAATAGTCTCAATACGAAGACCGCCAGGACGCCCGCTATGGTGGTAGCGCACAGAATCGGTGCGCTTCTTGCCGGTCACAGCGATCTTTTGCGCATTGACAACAACGACGAAGTCGCCGGTGTCGACGTGCGGAGCAAAAGTCGGCTTGTGCTTACCGCGCAACAGATTAGCGGCGGTCGTGGCGAGCCGTCCGAGGACGATATTCTCGGCATCGATAACGAGCCAGTTCCTGGTCACTTCACCAGGCTTAGGGCTATACGTAGTCACGGTCGCAGACCATCTTCCGTTTCAGTATGGAGTGGATAGAAAGTACACACTCGGCCACGCTAGAACGTGTGGAATCCGTCCCAGAATGGAAGCACGCCGAGGCTTCTCGTAGGCGCACTCCTAGCGGGGAGAGTCCACCTACACCTCTGACGGCTCAAACTCCGAAGGTGCAACAGCGCTACACTCTACCGCCCGCGCGCCAAATTGGTCAAAACTGGCTTCGGGTAATGCTCACTCAGCGGCGATCTAGCCCGAGTTT
This sequence comes from Actinomycetes bacterium, assembly GCA_023442485.1. Lineage (GTDB taxonomy): Bacteria > Actinomycetota > Actinomycetes > Propionibacteriales > Propionibacteriaceae > JAEZZG01. The sequence goes on from JAEZZG010000017.1 coordinate 12,382, forward strand.
TCTTTGTCTTCTTGGCCATTCTCTATCATGACGTCCGGATTTATGACAAAGTTTGCCTATGGGTTCAAAGGAGAACAGTGTGCAGGCCATCACCTCGCCTGCACAAATACGCAATGTTGTTTTAGTAGGTTCACAAGGTTCAGGTAAAACCACCTTGTTCGAGCATCTTCTGCGCGCTCGAATAGACGGATATCGCGGCGAGAAGATTGATTCTGAGCGCTCCGCAGCGCTCTCAGTCGCATCAATCACCCAAGGGGACACCCTGATCACATTGATTGACGCCCCCGGACACCCGGATCACATCAGTGAACTGCGTGCTGGTTTGACGGCCGCCGACGCCGCAATCTTCGTGATCTCCGCCGTTGACGGCATCGATCCGGTCACTTCTACGCTGTGGCGGGAGTGCCAGCGGGTCAACATGCCGCGCATCATCGTGGTTACTAAGATGGATATTGATCGTGGCCGGTTCCTCCCCACCGTCGAGCTGTGTCGCGAAACCCTCGGATCTGGGGTTCACCCGGCATTCGTCCCGGTCGTCGAGAACAATGAAGTCGTCGGGAATATGTCCCTGGTCACCTATAAGGTCCATGACTACTCCAGCGGTAGCCGGGTGGCTCGCGAAGCCACCGAGGAAGAGATCGTCACCATCGACGAGTTGCGTGACGCCTACCTCCAGGAGATCTTCGTCGAGTCTGAAAACGAGGAATCTTTCCTCAACTACTCCCCTGGCGACCAGGTCGTCATCGACGAAATCCTGCATGACCTAGACAAGGCGATGCGTTCTGGCAACTTCCACCCGGCACTGCCAGTGCTGTCCACCAATGGCGTCGGCACCGAAGAATTGCTGAAACTCATTGACGCCGCCTTCCCCTACCCGCGCCCCACCTCGGCTGCAGTGGCAACCTTTGACGGTGAGCCCGTCGAGATCAACGCCGACCCTGACGGCCCGCTGGTGGCCCAGGTGATCCGGACTACCTCGGATCAATATGCCGGACGCCAGTCCTTGATCCGTGTGTGGTCCGGCACTTTGAAGTCGGATGAGCAGATCACCGTGGCATCAAATAACGCTGTATTCGGGGTTGACGAAGTCACCGGCCCCGAGCCGCACCGCAGCGATGAGAAGCTGGGCGCGATCTCTCAGATTGTCGGTCAATCCTTGGTGAATAAGTCCTCCGCTATCGCCGGAGAGATTGTCATCGTCTCGAAACTGCAAGACGCCTTGACCACCGACACCATCTCCAAGCCGGATAAGCCGCTGCTGGTTGAGCCGTGGTTGATTCCTACCCCGCAGTTGCCGGTGGCGATCCGCGCTGCCAGCCGCAATGACGAAGATAAGCTTTCCTCGGCTTTGCAGCGATTGATGATTGAGGATTCCTCGGTGCGTATTGAACGTCCAGTCGAGACCGATCAGCTCGTGCTGTGGACTCAGGGCCAGTCTCACGCCGAGCTGGTCCAGAACCGTCTGGCTGAACGCTATCAAGTCCAGGTCAACAAGGAGCCGGTGAAGGTTGCCCTTCGAGAGACCTTCATCAAGCCCGCCAAGGGCCATGGACGCCACGTCAAGCAGTCTGGTGGTCACGGTCAGTTCGGCGATTGCTGGATCGAGATCGCACCTGGCGCGCGTGGTTCTGGTTTCGAGTTCGTCGACAAGGTGGTCGGCGGTGCAGTTCCGCGCCAGTTCATTCCGTCGGTGGAGAAGGGCATCGTCCAGATGCTGGCGAAGGGCGTCATCTCTGGCTACCCGATGACTGACCTCGTGGTCACCCTCTTCGATGGCAAGGCCCACTCGGTGGACTCTTCCGACATGGCCTTCCAGACGGCTGGTCAGTTAGCTCTCAAGGATGCAGCCAACGACTCCAACGTCGCTTTGCTGGAACCTATCGACGAGGTAAAGATCGTGGTGGGCGACGAGTTCATGGGACAGGTCACCTCGGATATCGCTAACCGTCGCGGACAGATGCTCGGCACTGACTCTGACGGACACGGCTCTGTGACGATCACTGCCTACATCCCGGCCATCGAGTTGGTCAGCTACGCCATTGACCTGCGCGGCCTGGCCCAAGGTACCGGTTCCTTCTCGCGCAAGTTCCACGGCTATGAACTGATGCCAGATGAACTAGCCAAGAAGTTCAAGACGAAGGAGTAGTCCAGCTACTTCAGCCTTGGGGCCACTACCGCCAGGTTGGTGGCCCCAAGGTTTTTAAATCGACCTCGCCCCCACCGGGCGGCGTATGGGCATAGGTGAGGCATTGTCCCCAACTCAGTTGTGCTACTAGACTCACCCGAGGTTCACCGGCAACCTCAGGAACCACGGGATCAAGGGTGAGAAGGGATGTCATGGAATTCTGCGATCAACACCGCTCGGTGGTGAGTTTCGTGCGGCGCTCCCCCAGGATGAACGCCTCACAGCATCGGGCCTGGGAGCAGTATCACTCGCGCTTCGTCATCGAAGTCGATCGTCTCGACACCGACACCTCCGTGGCCCCGAATCAGCAGATTGACTGGGCTAGTGAATTCGGCCGCGACGCCAACTTGATCGTCGAGATTGGCTCGGGGACAGGGCTGTCTCTGGTGCCGATGGCGAAGTCTCGTCCCGAAGCCAATATCGTGGCTTTCGAGGTTTACCAGCCCGCAATCGCCTCAACCTTGGGGTTGATGGGCCGTGAGGGTGTCACCAACATCCGTCTGGTTCCGGCTGACGCTGTGGCCGGGCTCGAGCGTCTCTTCCATCCGGGGTCGATTTCGGAGCTGTGGACCTTCTTCCCAGATCCTTGGCACAAGAAGCGTCACTTCAAACGTCGCCTGGTTCAACCTGATTTCGCCTCACTGGTTGCATCCCGGTTGCACCCAGACGGTGTTTGGCGCCTGGCTACTGACTGGGAGGATTACGCCGCTTGGATTCGGGAGATTCTCGATGCCCATCCAGATTTCGTCAACCCTCATCTCGACGACGGGGGCGTCGCCCCCCGGCTTGAGGATCGTCCGATCACCCGGTTTGAGAAGAGGGGGATGGACGCTGGGCGCACCATCACTGATTTCACTTATCGCCTGCGATCGTCTTCGCGGACGGATCTGGATGTTCGACGAACCACCCGATACCGGATGACGATTGCCTATGACGGAACCGGTTTCTCGGGTTGGGCGATTCAGCCGAGATTGCGGACTGTTCAAGGGACCTTGGAGAAATGGCTCGGCAGATTCTTGTCGGACTTCACTTCCTTGACGGTGGCGGGGCGAACCGATGCTGGTGTCCACGCCAACGCCCAGGTGGCCCACTTTGATTCCGCCGATGAGATCGTCCCTAGTGATCTATTGCGTCGTCTGCGTCGCGTCCTCCCCGACGACATCGTGGTTCGAGACCTCGAAAAGACCGAGCCAGACTTCGATGCCCGATTTGCTGCGACCTGGCGGAAATACCGCTACCGGATCTGGGATAACGATTCCGTCCCCGATCCAATCCGACGCCACAACGTCGCCCGCGTCCATGATCACCTCGATATCGACGCGATGAACGAAGCTGCCACTCACCTGCTGGGGTTACATGACTTTGCTGCCTTCTGTAAGCGCCGCGAGGGTGCGACCACGATCAGGACCGTCCTCGATTGTCATATCGAACGGGTCGATTCTGTTGACCGAAGAGTCGAGGTGTGGATCAAAGCTGATGCCTTTTGTCACTCGATGGTGCGCTCGGTGGTCGGTGCCTTGTGTTCAGTCGGTTCTGGACGCCGCGACCTGGCCTGGTTTGAAGGCCTGATTGACGTCGATACTCGGCAGTCGTCGGTCTTTGTGATGCCGGCACTTGGACTCACCCTCGAAGAGGTGGGTTATCCCGATCCGGCCGGATATGCAGAGCGGGTCGCTGCTGCCCGTTCCATGCGCTGCCCGGATCCATGCGCTGCCCCGATTGACGACGCCGATCCGAGCCATATCACCGAGATTCCCCAGGACGGGGGCGCACAGTAATGGCACATTATTTTCAGACCCCGGATTCTGCCGTTGAGTTACGCACGATTCGAGCCACGATCTGGGGAGAGGAGTTTGAGTTCACTACCGCCAACGGGGTGTTTTCAGCGACCCGTCTCGATCTTGGAACCTCGGTGCTGTTGCGCGAAGTCCCGCCTCCGGTCCACGCTGGACGCGTCCTCGATCTCGGCTGCGGTTTTGGCCCGATTGGGGTCTCGATAGCCAAACATTGCCCTACCACATTCGTTGACGCTGTTGACGTCAATGATCGCGCCCTTGAACTCACCAGGATGAATGCCCGCCGCCACGGGGTCGCTGATCGGGTCAATGCTGGCCGTCCTGAGGGGTTTGCCACGGCGGTCTACGATGAGATTTGGTCTAATCCTCCGATCCGGATCGGCAAGGCTGCCCTCCACGAGATGTTGGCTACCTGGATCCCCCGTCTCACCCGTGACGGAGTCGCCTGGCTGGTCGTCGGCAAGAATCTCGGCTCGGATTCGCTGCAGCGCTGGCTCAACGACCAAGGGTTCAACACCGTCAAGCACGCCTCAGCCAAGGGGTTCCGGGTGTTAAAACTCACCCTAAATTAGGTGTTTGTTGAGCATTTGAGCCGCTTTGGTTTCCAAAGGAATAACCGACAGGCCCGCGCGGTTGTAACCTGGCAGTAGTGATTGTCGACGCCGCTCCTCGTGGCTGCGTTGAACCAGGAAGGAAAGACTATGGGTCTCGAAGACAAGTTTGAAGACATCAAGGGCAAGGCCAAGGAAGAGATTGGCAAGGCCACCGGTGACGATCAGATGCAGGCCGAAGGTGTTGGCGAGCAGCTCAAGGCTTCTGCCAAGGAAGCAGGCCAGAAGATCGCCGATATCGCCAGCAAGGCTAAGGACGCCATCACCGACGCTTTCAAGTCTGACAAGTAGTCCTTACACTTACTTAGGTCACGCGATGTCTGGCCCGCATTATCGGCGAGCCAGACATCTTTTGTTTTTATCACACGACTTTCACCCATCCGCGCTAGAGACTCGGTTGTGTAGACGGATCAACTGCGGTCAACCACGACCGCTCCACTCCTGGGAATAGTTGAGCGCCAAAATAGGTTGTACCAGCAACTGACCCTGTCTACAGCGTGGTTGACTTATCCCAGCCAGGCTATACACCCAAGGAGAGAAATGGCCGTCTACCTACTTCCTGAACTCGACTACGATTACGGCGCCCTTGAGCCCTATATCTGCGGTGAGATCATGGAGCTTCACCACTCCAAACATCACGCCACCTATGTTGCAGGCGCCAATACGGCACTGGAGAAGCTCGAAGAGGCCCGCGCCAAGGCAGACTTCGCCAACATCAACAAGTTCGCCAAGGATCTCGCCTTCAACCTGGGTGGTCACATTAATCACTCAGTCTTTTGGAAGAATATGTCCCCTGACGGAGGTGGCCGTCCCGAAGGTAATGAGCTCGCTGCCGCCATTGACGAATACTTCGGCTCCTTCGACGGATTCAAGGCCCAGTTCAACGAAACCGCAAAGGGAGTTCAGGGTTCTGGTTGGGGAATGCTGGTGTGGGACACCCTCGGCCAGCGAATGAACACCATGCAACTATTCGACCAGCAGGGCAACCTGCCGTCTGGCCAGATTCCGCTTCTTCAGTTGGACATGTGGGAACACGCCTACTACCTGCAATATAAGAACGTCAAGGCCGACTACGTCGATCAGTGGTGGAATGTCGTGAACTGGGCTGACGTTGAGGCTCGTTTCGAACGTGCCCGCAAGGCATCGGCTGATCTGATCTAAGCCCCTAAACCACCGACCTTGGGTGGTGACCGCCGCCTCACCAGGCCAGCAGCATCAATCTAGCTATGCGCCCTGGTATTCGGGATGGTCAGCCAAGGTCCCACGGTGTTGACAAGTGGCC
>JAEZZG010000065.1 GCA_023442485.1 Actinomycetes bacterium
GCTGTTCGCCCATTAAAGCGGCACGCGAGCTGGGTTCAGAACGTCGTGAGACAGTTCGGTCCCTATCCGCTGCGCGCGTAGGAATCTTGAGAAGAGCTGTCCTTAGTACGAGAGGACCGGGACGGACGAACCTCTGGTGTGCCAGTTGTACTGCCAAGTGCACGGCTGGTTGGCTACGTTCGGAAGTGATAACCGCTGAAAGCATCTAAGTGGGAAGCACACTTCAAGATGAGGGTTCCCGCAGATTAATCTGGTAAGGACCCCAGTAGAACACTGGGTGATAGGTCGGATGTGGAAGTGCTGTAAGGCATGGAGCTGACCGATACTAATAGTCCGAGGGCTTGTTCCTACAAAGGTGCTACGCGTCCACTGTGTGGTTCCCGAGATACGGTCGGGAACCTTGAGACTCGCAAGAGTTTCGGTCCGATACATCTCCATAGTGTTTCGGTGACCATAGCGAAAGGGAAACACCCAGCTCCATTCCGAACCTGGAAGTTAAGCCTTTCTACGCCGATGGTACTGCGAGGGGGACCTCGTGGGAGACTAGGTCGTCGCCGGACTTACATATATAACCCTGGGCTTGTCCCGGGGTTATATGTTTTTAATCGCATTTGTCTCGGCGTTAGAATTGATTTCCCGATTACCTCAAATGTCCGGATTCATAGATTTGTTGCATTAGTCGTGATCTGCTGGGGTGTGAGCTGTGCCAGGCGCGGTGTGTGTGACAAGATAGAGTCTATGTCTGAATCACACGAGAATAGTGGGGCGGATTGCGGTCGTCGCCCATCGGGCCCGTCACGCAATCAGCGCAACTTCCGGGCAGGTGGCAAAGCACGCAGATCAGGAGCTTTCGGTGATGCGAAGCCAGCGCAGCGGCAGTACTCAGGAGGAAACGTCCGTTCTCGACGTCAGGACTCGGATCGCGCCCGCAACGATTCAGATCAGTCGTCATCAGCAGCTTCAAAGAGCGCTCGACAACAGCGCACACCCCAAGGCTTCGCGGGTGAGCGGGAACAAGGCCGTGACCCTCGCCCGATCTCCGAACAACCCCGTCACTCGCGGACGGGGTCGTCGTCTCGATCAAACCCTAAGACACGCAAGACCTTCGGGTCGCAAAAGATGGGCGACCTTAGCTCACGCCGGCCGCGCAGGCCACATTCAGAACCGAAGCTGTTGAATCCCGGGTTGGAAAAGCCAGTGGACGAGCCGGATGCTCCGACTCAGTTCGATCAGGCGTCTTTCACCAAGCCGCTGAAGGCGGAACTTCGGTCCTTGCCGCGTGAGTTGGCTAATCAAGTCTTCGGCCACATCTGGGCGATTGGTGAATATTTCGATTCAGACCCTGAACTAGCCCACCGCCACGGCAAGGCCGCCAGACGCAAGGCAGGCCGACTGCCCCTGGTCAGAGAGGCCGCCGCTGAGGCTGCCTATAACGCGGGCGACTACGCAGATGCGCTCACCGAGTATCGAGCCGTGCATCGGATGACCGGAAACCCGAATTTCCTCGTCGTTCTCGCCGACTGCGAACGCGGAACTGGACGGCCAGAGGCAGCCCTGCGCACCTTGGCCAAGATCGACGATGCCGCCATCTTCCCTGAGCAGAGGGTCGAGAAGATCCTGGTAGAAGCTGGTGCCAGAACGGATCTGTCACAGTTCGCCGAGGCGGCACGCGTCCTGAAAACTGCGATTAGCAACGTCAAGGATGTCCCAGATGAAGCCAAGGCACGCCTGCGCTATGCCTACGCCGAGATGCTCTATCAGGCCGGTCACGTCGAAGACGCCGAGAAGTGGTTCCTAGTCGCCGATCGTCTTGATAAGTCCCACTCACTTGGAGCCGACGCGCGCGTCGCTGAGATTCGAGGGGTGGAGCTAGAATCGGAGCCAGACGATGACTTCAAGTACGAATTCATTGATGTCGACCCTGAAGCTCTCGCCGCTGAGCCTAGTCAGCGTCTAGATCATCAGGAACACCGTGGAGATCAGGGCGGTGAGGGCAGTTCAGAGATGGCCGAAGATACCGAGACCCCTGGCGTCGGCGACGATGAAGCTGCCGAGGAGGATGTAACCGGAGACTCGGGCCACGGCGTCCAGGCTGATTAGGGTGCTGACGGCGATGAAGACCCGCCACAGTTACCGTCTCTGGCAGGACCGGAGTGGGTTAACATTCAGTCAGCTTCGAGCCGATGGTTGTGGTGCGGAGATTTCGTCGGTGGGAGATTCCGTCGGCAAGACAGTAGCGGAAGGGCAAGATTGATGACGTTGGTAATGGATCGCTACGATGCGGCCTTGTTTGACCTTGACGGGGTGGTCTACCTCGGGCCGGTTGCAGTCGAAGGTGCCGTTGAGGGGTTCGCCGATCTGCGCAAATACGGGGCCGACATTGCCTTCGTCACCAACAATGCTGCCCGCCCGCCGCAAACCGTCGTCGATCAGCTTGTTGGTTTCGGCATCGAGGCTAAGCCCGAAGACGTCGTCACCTCAGCCCAAGCATGTGCCCGTATGGTCGCTGAAGAACTCCAGCCACAAGCCAAGATTCTCATCGCCGGAACCCAGGCCCTAGCTAATGAGATCGCGTCCAAAGGATTCACCATCGTCACCTCTGCCGACGATAACCCCGACGCCGTCGTCCAAGGGTATAACCCGGACATGCCGTGGTCTGTTTTCGACGAGGCGGCGATCGCGATTCAACAAGGTGCCGTCTGGTACATCACCAACACTGACTCCACCCGCCCAACAGCTCGCGGCCTCATCCCCGGTATGGGGACACAAGTGAATGTGGTCAGGGTCCCGACCAAGGCCGAACCCCACAGCATCGCCGGCAAGCCCTATGCGCCGCTACTGAACGAAACCGTCTTGCGTCTGGGATGTCAGGCCCCCATTTTTGTCGGAGACCGCATCGACACAGACATCATGGGTGCCGTCGCTGTCGGCATGGATTCGCTATTCGTCTTCACCGGCGTCCACGGATGTCACGATCTCCTCGAGGCAGACGAAACCGGGCGCCCTACCCACATCGGTTGGAACCTCCAAGCGCTACTCGAACCAGAGCGAATCTGCCACGTCGCATCCCGAGAAGCCATCTGCAACGGGCAACGGGCATTCGTCGACAACGGCGTGATCCGCTTCGACGTCTTGCCAGATGAGCGTAACCGGCAGCTCGATTTGCTCTGGGCTATCCTGCAGCTCGCTTGGGCAGACCCCAGCCTCGACGGATCGGTTGTTTCTCAACTAACCCAACTCCATTAACCTCTAGGCCTCAGATCCTAACTCCCTAAGGCCCGGATCCACCCCTTACGGCAAGGTCTGCCGTATTGACCGTTCGACTATATTGGAGACTTTATGAATAACCAGAAGAATGCCTCCACAATGATGGATATTGCCCTCATTGCGATCTTCGCTGCCTTGATCACGGCTTTCTCTCTCTTGCCAGCGATCAACCTCTCGATCTCTCCGGTCCCGATCACCCTGCAGACCTTCGCGATCTGCCTTGCCGGTATGGTGCTCGGTCCCTACCGCGGTGCCTTAGCCGTGCTGCTCTACCTCTTCGTCGGTTTCGCCGGGCTTCCGGTCTTTGCCGGCTGGAAGAGTGGCATCGCCGTGCTATCTGGGCCGTCTGCGGGCTACCTGATTTCCTTCCCGCTGGTTGCCCTGGTAGTCGGCCTGCTTAGCCACTGGTCTCTGCGTCGCGGGCTAGCTACCGCAGTCGCCACCTTCGTGGTCGCAGGCATCATCGGGTCCTTGCTGGTCTGCCACCCGCTCGGCATCATCGGCATGAAAGTCAACCTGGGGCTATCCTGGGCGGCCGCCGTCAAGGTCGACCTGCCCTTCATCATCGGTGACCTTCTCAAAGCGGTGCTGGCTGCCGTCGTCGCAGTCCCCGTCCACAAGGTGTTCCCTGCGCTGGCCGTGAATCGCTCTAGGTACTCAGTAGCCAACGCATGATCGAGTTTTCCTCGGTTCGGGTTGACGTCCCGGTTTGGACACAGTCAGGCACCAGAGACTCCTTATGTCTACTCCGCGACGTCAACCTCACCCTGGACGATCAGCGGGTTGCGGTCATTGGCGCGAACGGGTCCGGGAAGTCAACCCTGCTGCGGCTGATCAATGGATTGATCCGTCCGTCGTCAGGAACCGTAACGGTCAACGGGTTATCGACTAGCACAGACATCAAGAAGGTTCGGCGAAGGGTCGGATTTGTCTTCACCGATCCGCTATCCCAACTGATCCAACCAACCCCGATCGAAGACATTGAGCTGAGCTTACGTCGGCGAATTCGCGACCGCGATGACAGGCGCGAGGCCGCCCTCGCCTTACTAGACCGCTATCAGCTTGGTCACCTGGCGCACCGATCCATCTATGACTTGTCCGGCGGGGAACGCCAACTCGTTTCTCTCGCCACTGTCTTAGCCGTCGAACCCAGCGTCATCGTCGCGGATGAACCCACCACCTTGCTTGATCTGCGAAACAGGGCCCAGGTGTGTCGGGCGCTGCTCGATCTCGATACTCAACTCATCGTCGCCACCCACGACCTTGACTTCGTCAGCAGTTTCGACCGGGCCCTCGTGGTTGACGGCGGGGCAGTGGTGTGTGACTCCACGCCTGATCGCGCCATTGACTTCTATCGGAGATTGATCGATGTCGAGATATGACGGCGTATTCGGGCGCTACTACGTCACCGGATCGTGGGTGCATCGACTCCCCGTCGCAGTCAAATATCTATTGATGTTTGGGCTCACCATCCCCGTCATGATCTGGAGAAATCCCATCGCGAGTGCCGTGTTTCTCGGCTTATCGATGGGCCTTCTCCTCGCCAGCCAGATCTCACCGAGGCTGACTTTGGCCGTCCACTGGATTTATGTTGTCATGATCACCGGCGTGATCGTCTATCAACTGGTCATCGGGGAGCCGTCCCTGGCTTTCATTCTCCCGGCTAACATCACCGGAGCGCTCTACCTGTCGAGAATGTTGACCATGACGACACCTGCCAGTGTGCTGATTGACGCCTTGGTCAAGGCAACCCGCCCTCTTGATCGAATCGGATTCAACTCGCAAAAATTTGGCCTTGCGGTTGCGATCATGGTGCGTTCAGTCCCTTATTTGATGAGTACCGTTGACGGGATTCGCCAGGCAGCGAGGGCGCGTGGCCAGGAAAGACATGTGGTCGGTGTGATCACTCCGGCAGTGATCTGTGCGGTCGCCTATGCCCGGCGCACGGGTGAGGCCCTCGAAGCAAGAGGGTTAGGATATGAGGACGACGCTGAAGGAAGGGGCGAAGACGATGGGTGAGGAATCTGCGGTGGTAGGTGATGATTCCTTGGTCTTGGGTGAGGAATCTGACACGAGTCAACCCATCCACACCGGGCACCGGCTAGTAGACGATGCCTTGTCGTGCTGCTGCAACCTTGACCAGATGGACTTGGAGGGGCGCATCATCGCGATGACCGCCGCCTCAGACCAGCTCAGTGCAGTGCTGACGACGTCACCCCTTCAGCAGGCACCCATCCCAGGGATTGTGCGAAGAACAGATAACCGCGATACCTCCGGGGCGGTCCCGGCTTCGGGAAGCGAAACGAAACCGTCCGCCGTTCCACCGACACCGTCCGGCGCTACACCAACACCGGTCACTCCGAAACCCACACCTGCCATGATGGCCTCAGGTAAGCCACATCAAGGCCAACAGCATCCATTCGCTGGTTCCTCCCACCAATCTACGCGATGACCCGTCTCGACGTTGAGCTAGTCGAACGTGGCCTGGCCCGTTCGCGCAGCCACGCTAAGGATCTGATCCGCTCCGGAAAGGTTCGGGTCAACGGCTCCGAGGTATTCAAACCTGCCCTAGACGTCGATCCTGGCGCTGACATCAGAGCCGACGATGATCCGTGGGTGTCGCGGGCAGCTCACAAACTCATTGGGGCACTCGACCAATCTGGCATTGACGTTGCCGGCAAGCGCGTTCTCGACGCGGGTGCCTCCACGGGTGGATTCACACAGGTGCTTCTTTCCCGAGGAGCCGCAGAGGTCTACGCAGTCGATGTCGGACACGACCAGCTCGCTCCGTCACTCAGACACGATCCGCGCGTCCACGTCCGTGAAGGCTTGAACCTGCGCCACCTCACCGTCGACGATGTCGGCTCCACGCCGTGTGACTTGGTTGTCGGGGATGTGTCTTTCATTTCCCTTACCCTCATTCTCGAGCCCGTTTTCTCCGTTTTATCCCCGGACGCGGTCGCATTACTCCTCGTCAAGCCGCAGTTCGAGGTGGGGCGCTCGCACCTCGACAGCCACGGCGTCGTCACCGACCCGCAAGTGAGAGACCAGGCTGTCCGCGCCGTCATTGACCACGCAGCTCAGCTTGGCTGGCAGTGCTTTTGGCGTTCAGTATCCGTCGTCGCCGGTGAGAAAGGTAATCTGGAGGAATTTATTGCCTTGTGGAAGACGGCGGGTTAGTTATCCACAACCAGCAAGGAAGATATTGGCTGGCCTTGCGAAAGGGTAATCTTACATGTGTGAAGGACACCACACTGACCCCAGCTAGCGCTTCATCTCCTGGTTGCCGAAGTGTAGCCATCGCCTTGCACCCGGGGCGTCCCGCTGCTCTCGACGCTGCCTCTCTCTTCGTCCGAGGCCTTGCGGAGCGCGGAATCTCCTGCGTGTGTTTCGAGGGGGAGCCGCGAGCTGAACTGTTACGTAGCAGCGTCCCTGACGTCGATATCGAGTTGATTGCCCAAGATGATCCCCGTGCGGAGTTACTCGTCGTCTTCGGCGGTGACGGAACGATCTTGAGGGCGTCTGAATTCGCGGTTCCCCTCGATCTGCCCATGCTAGGCGTCAACCTTGGCCATGTTGGTTTCCTCGCCGAGCTCGAGCCCGCACAGAACCAGACCTTGGTTGAGAAGGTTGCAGCGAAGGAATATCAAGTTGAGTCGAGAATCACCATCGATATCGATGTGATCGGTGCCGGTGGGGAAGTCGTCTGGTCCTCTTACGCCCTCAATGAGGTCTCCGTCGAAAAGCTCGCCCGTGAGCGCATGGTCGAGGTAGTGACCCAAATTGACCACAAACCCGTCTCGAGATGGCTTTGTGACGGAGTGCTGGCTGCTACCCCGACCGGCTCAACCGCCTACGCATTCTCTGCCGGTGGCCCGGTGATGTGGCCAGGCGTCGACGCCTTGTTGGTGGTCCCGCTCAGCGCCCATGCCCTCTTCGCTCGGCCACTGGTAGTCAGCCCGTCGTCAATCGTCGATATTGACATCACTCCTAGCCGAGATAATGATGCAGTCGTGTGGTGCGACGGGCGCAGACGCACCGACGCCAAACCCGGACATCGAGTAAGGGTACGTCGCGGGTCCCATGACTTGAGATTTGCCAGACTTCTGGAGACTTCCTTCACCACCAGGCTGGTCCGCAAGTTTGCCCTTCCTGTCGACGGGTGGCGCACATCGAGTGGGCAGGCGAACGCATAATGCTCAATGAACTTCGGATCCATTCCCTCGGCGTCATCGATGACGCCATTATCGAGTTTGATCAAGGCCTCACGGTCGTTTCCGGTGAGACTGGCGCCGGGAAAACCATGGTGGTGAGTGGACTGTCCTTGCTTCTGGGGGCCAGGGCAGACTCTTCAAAGGTGCGCGCCGATGCCTCGCGGGCAGTCGTTGAAGGCCGGTTCAGCCAACTTGATCAGGTTAGTGCCGACATTGATGACCTTGGCGGAGAGATTGATCAGGACGAGGTGCTGCTGGCCCGTCACCTCACCGCTCAAGGCCGGTCCCGAGCCTTCGTTGGGGGAGTGCAGACCCCTGTTTCCGGGCTAGCTAGAATCTCGGCGAAGCTCGCCGTCATTCACGGCCAAAATGAACAGATCATGCTCGCTGATCCCGCTTATCAACGCGCCATCCTTGACCGCTTCGCCGGTCTCGAGCTCGCTGAGGTTGCCAATCAGTTCCGCGAGGTTTTTCGTCGTCGTCAAGCCGCAATCAAGAGCCGCGATGAACTTGTGCGGCAAGCATCCGAACGAGCCCGAGAATCTGAGCTGCTAACCCACGGCCTCAACGAAATCGCCGAAGTCGCCCCCGTCCCTGGCGAGTATGAGTCACTCACAGGGGAGTTCAACCGGCTCCAGGCTATCGACGATCTTCGCCAATTGGCTCAGGCGGGGGTCAGCTATCTGAGTGGGGACGATGACTATGATCAGCCCGGGGCTGTGACCCTCCTTGCCCAGGCCCGCAAGACAGCGGAGGCAATCGCGGATCTGGACCCAACTATGGAAGAACTCGCTAGCCAGATCACTTCACTGAGTTACCTCGCTGAAGAAGCTGCGGGGCAGGTCAACAGTTACCTTGCCGATCTCGACGCAGACCCGCTGCGTCTTGAAGCTGTTACCGCTCGGCTGGCTCAACTCAATGACCTCACTCGCAAATACGGCGACAGTATCGACGAGGTATTGAAATGGGCGGAACAGACAGCGATTGTGGTGGATGAACTAGATCGCACCGACGAAACCATCGAGAAACTCCAGGCTGAGATCGACCAGCTCGATCTCGAGGTTGAACGTCTCGGTGACGAACTGACGAGTTTGCGCTGTGCAGCGTCAACGCAGCTAGCCTCCAGGATCGAAGCTGAACTCAAAGACCTCGCCTTAGCCCAAGCTAGCTTGGAGTTTAGAATCACCCAGATGGACCAACCCTCGATTCACGGCTACGACGAAGTCCAGATCATGTTCAGCGCCAATCCCGGGTTGGCGATGGCACCCTTGTCTAAGGTCGCTTCTGGCGGTGAGTTGAGCCGAATCAGGCTCGCCATCGAAGTCAGCGCATTGACAGACGGCACCGCACGAACCATCGTCTTTGATGAGATCGACGCCGGAATCGGGGGAGCAGTAGCGCTCGAAGTGGGGAAGCGTCTGCGTAGGTTGGCCGGTCACACCCAGGTGTTAGTGGTGACACACCTAGCCCAGGTCGCCGCCTTCGGACACCGACATTATCTCGTGAAGAAATCCCAGACAGATCAAATCACCATGTCAGACATCTCCCTCATTGACTCGGATACAAGAGTCAAAGAGCTAGCCAG
>JAEZZG010000074.1 GCA_023442485.1 Actinomycetes bacterium
GGGTTCATCCGCGTTGGAGGGATGCAGATGGTAACCCGTCACTCATAGATGATTTCTTCTGGATGACCAGCTTGGGGTAGAAACCATCTATTAACTTCTGTGCCCCCGCTTTCGCGAAAGCACGTTCACTGTAACTCAGACAAAGCCCGCAAATCAACAGGAAACCCTCAGGAAATCGAAAATTTCCTTGTCACGCTCCGGTTTCAGGCCTCTAGACCCAGCTTTTCCCGGGTCAGGGCGACGTCTTTCGTCATCTGCGCTACCAGAGCCTCGACCCCGTCAAACCGAATCTGACCTCTCAGCCTGGATACGAAGGTCACCTCAATCTCGGCCCCGTAGAGTTCGAGATCGGTGCGGTCGAGGACATAAGATTCCACCCGTTTCTCCACCCCGTCAAAGGTGGGATTAGTGCCGACGGAAATAGCGGCAGGCCACATCGGCTGCCCCCCAATATCTAGGCGTCGTACCCACCCCGCATAGACGCCGTCTGCAGGCACCGCCATCGACGAAGGCACGGTCAGGTTTGCAGTCGGGAACCCGAGGTGACGTCCACGCTGATCCCCCATCACCACGACGCCCCGGTACCTAAAAGGGCGCCCCAGGTGTTCAGCCGCAGATTCAACATCCCCCGCCGAGATCAAGGCCCGGATCAGGGTTGAACAGGTATTTTGCTTGTGCATCTGGACGATCTGCATGGGCTGGACGTCAAAAACTTCTCTGCCAAGTTTGCGCAGTGTCGAAACATCTCCGCAAGCCCCTTTGCCGAAGCGGAAATTCGTACCGACCACGACGGTCAACGGGTTGAGCGGCAGCACCACCTTGGCGACAAACTCCTCGGGGCTCCACTCAGCCACGTCTGCAGTGAACTGCACCACACGGATCTCGTCAGCACCAGCCGCTTTGAGGGCTTCGATTCTCTCCTGGAGGCTCATCAACAGTTTTGGGGCACCTGTGCGACTAGTCACCGAGGCAGGGTGGGGTTCAAAGGTGATCACGACGACATTGGGCCGAGACGGTAACGCGTCTGCCAGGCGATCACACTGCAGTGCTGCAGCCCTAATCACCTGTTGATGGCCGATGTGCACACCGTCGAAGTTGCCGATCACAACTACGGAAGACTTCTCCACACCAATCCCTTCTCGATAACACAGGCACTCTACCTGAACTGGGTCCCAAACCTGATTTTCTGCCTCACCTGCCGTCGCGAACATCACAAAACGGTCCCCCACTTATGGATTTAGGGAGTTCTCAGCACTCTGTGTTAGCGTGTACTCAACTCAAGCGGGGAACACCGGTGTAATTCCGGGGCTGTCGCGCAACGGTAAGACCACCTTCAAGGATGAAGGTCACGGCTAAGCCCGAACACCGTCTTGGGTTGTTTCCAATCCGCATCACCGCGCACGACGGTGCTGACACCTAGAGGTCACGATGGGAAAATCTGGTCAAGGGACCCAAAACCCGGTAACCCCTGGCAACTCCACACCATCGAAGCCATACCACACCATTAGACGCCGCAAGATTCGACGCCTGATCATCCTGGCCATCCTGGTGGTGGTCTCTCCCTTCTTCACCATCAACATCGGCCCTGCCGCTGTGGCGATTCGAGACGTCTGGGGTGTGTTGCTGAGTCACATCCCCGGATACGACATCGAGATCACCTGGTCTCCCGCTACAGACGCGATCGTGTGGCTAACCCGCTTCCCGAGAATCGTCGCAGGTCTGGGGATCGGCGCCGTCCTCGGCGTATCCGGCGTGATTCTTCAAGCCCTAGTCCGCAACGCCCTGGCGGAACCTTATGTGTTAGGTGTCTCTGCCGGCGCGTCGACCGGGGCGGCTTCGATGATCGTCATCATCGGCGCGACCTCGACCTGGGCAATGAACGGCCTGGCCTTCGTCGGAGCGTTGATCGCGACCATCCTCGTCCTCACCATTGCCGGTGGTTCTCGGGCGACCCCGCTCCATCTGATCTTGGCTGGTTTGGCGATCGGCTTCGGTTTCCAAGCCATGACGAATCTCCTGATCTTCTATTCTGGCTCCCCAGAGACCTCGCGCGCGGTGATGTTCTGGATGTTGGGTTCGCTCGGGCGGGCTAACTGGATGACGGCGATCATCGTCTTCGTCACCGGAATCCTTCTGACCATCCTTGCGGCCTTCATCGGCCCGATCCTGGACGCTCTCGCATCCGGGGACCGGACCGCTCAATCTGTAGGCATTGAACCGGCCACTGTCCGCATCCTCATCCTGATCCCGGTCTCTGCTGCGGTGGCGATCGCGGTTGCAACAGCGGGTGGGATCGGCTTCGTCGGCCTGATCGTCCCCCATGTGATGCGCTTCATCATCGGACACTCCCACCGTTTCCTCGTCCTTGCGTCCGGCCTAGCCTCTGGTTTGTTCCTCGTTTGGGCCGACGCCTTCGCCAGGATCATTTTCGCCCCTGCCGAGATCCCCATCGGCGTGGTGACGGCACTCATCGGTTGTCCGTTCCTCATCCTCCTGGTCCAACGATCAAAAGCGACTCTGTGACTCAGGGTCACTGCACTATCCCTTAAGGAGAAAATAATGAAGAGATTCCTCGTCGGGGCAGCCGCGGTTGCGCTCGGCTTGACCATGACGGCATGTTCACAGAGCTCGTCTAGCCAAGGTTCTTCCACCTCACCGTCCTCGTCGACTTCCCAGTCGGCAGCCGCTTCTGCTTTCCCCGTCGAAGTGAAAAGCTGCGACGAAACCTTGAAGTTCAATAAGGCCCCCGAGCGCGTCCTGATGCTCTCGGAAACAGATGCACCGATCCTGTATGACCTCGGTCTCCTCGACCATGTAATCGCCCGTGCTGGGCAGCACCGGATTCCTGAATCCCAGGCTGAAATGAGGGCTGCCCTCGACAAGATCAAAGAGGTCAAGGCGGGCGACACCGGGACTGGTGGGGCCAAGATGTCCACAGAGGCGATCCTCGACCTCAACCCTGATCTAGTCCTCGGCTACGATGAGGGCGCTGACCGCGCCGCCCTCAAGGCTGCCGGGATTCCGCTCTACTCCCCCGACGCGATGTGCCCCAACTATGCGCTCACGTCCCCGGCTACCTTCGACCTAGTTTCCACCGAGATCGATAAAATCGCCGCGATCTTCGGTAAGACCGACAAGGCCGCCAATTTGAAGTCAACCATCTCTTCTAAGCTGGAAACCCTCAAGAAGGCTCAACCCGCTTCTGGAACCGCCGCTGCCCTATTCGTCATGCCCGGGTCAACGACCTTCTACAGCTACGGATTCTCGTCGATGGTTCAGCCCATTTTTGAAGCCAACGGCCTAGCCAATGTCTACGCAGACAAATCCGATCGCGTCTTTGAAGCCTCGATGGAGGACCTCCTCGCCAAAGACCCCGATTGGATCGTGCTGATGGCGGATTCTCCCGACCCGAACTCTGCCCGCGAGGTATTCAACACCTATCCAGGGGCAGACAAACTCAAGGCGACCAAGAACAACCATGTGGTCTTCCTTCCCTTCATCTTGACTGACCCGCCAACCACCCTCTCGGTCCAAGGCGCAGTCGAGCTAGGTTCCCTGATCAAGGGTTAGGTCAACGTTCATCGTGATCGAAGCTCGTGATGTCACAGTCAAGCGTGGCGGCAGGATCGTCCTCGACGGGGCCGATCTTGTCGCCCGTGAGGGTGAGGTCGTCGGAATCGTCGGCCCTAATGGTTCAGGGAA
>JAEZZG010000009.1 GCA_023442485.1 Actinomycetes bacterium
CCGACCCCGACTCCGACACCGACTCCGACGCCGACTCCGACTCCGACACCAACGCCAACACCTACCCCGACGCCACCGGTTCCGCCGGCTCCGTCCACCCCGCCGAAGCCAGGCATACCTCAAACCGGCCTCACAGGTCCCGGGATGCTTTCCGGACTACTGCTGCTAGTGCCGTCGGTTCTCATCGCGGTGGGCGTGCTCAGACGATCGAGGCAGGACTGAATAGCTGAGTAATCAAAATCATTCAGCGGTTTCCACATCGACGTTCTGACTACGTTTGTGGCTCCGGTAGACTTGGCACAGCAGTAACAGGCTGGTCAAAGGCGACGAAAATATGGCCAGATTCGCTCTCGTGGATGAGAGAGTGGGCAAAGTCGCTTCGCTAGGTGAAAAACCGGGCCACAACGGTCAGGATGTATTGCGTCATTGTGTCAACGACGAGGAGAAACCATGCTGGATTGCATCGTAGTGGGTGCGGGGCTAACCGGGTTGACTGTTGCCACCGATCTGGTTCAACGTGGGAAAGAGATCGTCGTCTTGGAAGGGCGAGATCGAATCGGCGGGCGTATCTGGAATGAATACACCCCTGAGGGTGCCTTGATCGAACACGGTGGCCAGTGGATCGTCGATGGCCACCAGCGGATGCATGAACTCGCCGTTGCGCATAAGCTCACTCCGATCCCTCCCAACGAAGGTGACCTGGTGGTGCGGATGGAGTACGCCAATACTCGAATCCCGACGAAGCATGATTTCGAACAGGTGTTGACGCCTTTCGATGTCGCCGACATCGGCCAGACCTTGATGAGGTTCCGCCGCATCTGTGAGCGAGTCAACCGCGATCACACCTGGGCTGAAGCAAACCAGAAGTGGCTGTCTCAGTCCTTTAGCCGCTGGGCTAGCACCAATGTTCGGATTCCAGGGGCTCGCCAGTATCTTTTGCAGGTGATGGAGTCGATCGTCTCTACCGATATTGAAACCCTCAGTCTCGCCGAAGCCATTGAGCGCACCCAGGCCGGGATCGACCTTGAAAAGCTGATTGCGATCAACGGTGATTTGAAGCAATACCGCACCGAAGAAGGAATCTTCAAGATTCTTGACGATCTCGCCGGTGATCTCTCAGATCGCATCCATCTCAGTGCCGGAGTTACTGCCGTGTCTCAGGACGATTCGTCCGTGACGGTGACTGTTACCTCTGGTGAGACCTTCACCGCCAAGTACCTGGTGCTCGCGATTGCCCCGCAGATGGTGGAGACGATCACCTTCACCCCTGAACTACCAGAATGGCGATTCGAGTGGAAAGACAAAGTCCCCACCGGCAATGTGATCAAGGCCCACGTCGTCTACCCCAAACCCTTCTGGAGAGACCAAGGTTTGTCTGGTCAGATGGGCGCAGATGAAGGCCCGGTCAGGGTGACCTTCGATACCTCTCCTCCGGACGGATCAGTCGGCATCATCATGGGATTCATCGAAGGCTCCGATGCATCCGGTCTTGCCAAACGCTCCAAGACCTTGCGTGAACGCGGCTTCGTCGAGTCGCTAACTCGCGTTTTTGGTGCGAAGGCCCGCCACAACATCGGCTACTACGAGACCGACTGGCTCAAAGAGACCTACACCCTAGGTTCCCACGGCGCCCACTTTGCCCCGGGCCTGTGGACCGCAGCCGGCACCTCCCTTGCTCAGCCCGAAGGACGCGTGCACTTCTGCGGCGCTGAATACGCCAACCGCTTCAACGGCTACATGGAAGGTGCATTGATTTCGGCGTCCGAAGCGTCGAATGCTGTACTCCGGCTGCTTGATTAGTTGCTCCGAAGAACATAGGTGATGACGATGTTTTGCACCCGCTGTGGGCACTGCATTTCCGTCGAGGACCGGGACTGCAAGCAGTGTCACGCCGATTTGACGCTCGCGGGTGCCATTCGCATGACCAATCCGACGACAGAAGTGTCCAAGGAGCTTTCCTCGGAGCAGCGATGGAACATCATGGAGACAGCTGAGGACTTTGATCGACGCCCACCGCATGAGCCGGTCGCGGCTATGGCGTCAGGGCCAATGCCGATCCGCGATCTTGAGGACGGATTCGGGGCCGCCGATCCGCCCCCGCGCGGCACCAGCGACGACCAGGTGGAACTAGGTGTGTCGAAGGTTCATGCAGAAAAGTTCAAGCGTTACGGTCTGGTTCTCGCCGCAGTCTGGCTACTGATCGTGCTGTCGTCGGTGGTGTGGCTGCCTCGGGTGTTCAACGGAGTTCCGCTCATCGAGCCGCCAGCCACTCCGATCGCCACCCACACCGAGGGGGAGGGGCTCGAACCGTCCCAGACGCCGACATCGACCCCCGCACTGACTCACCCCAAACCAGGTGAGCTTTCTAGCACCCCGACGTTGACATCGGCGCCGCCGTCGTTGGGGGTAACCCATCCGGGACGAATACCGTGAACCCGAAGC
Organism: Actinomycetes bacterium; assembly: GCA_023442485.1. Taxonomy (GTDB): domain Bacteria; phylum Actinomycetota; class Actinomycetes; order Propionibacteriales; family Propionibacteriaceae; genus JAEZZG01. Next base: position 2,443 of record JAEZZG010000009.1, read on the forward strand.
CACGCAGATAAAAGAGGACAGGAGATGCCCGCAGCCGGTGCGGATCGGCGGCGCGACTTCCCCGAGTGAGGGAAGGGGAGTCTCCTTGGGGAGGAGCAGACCGGCAGCAATCCGGCTCGGTGGTAGTGCGCCGGGTGTGTTCGGTGAGGGTCTCTAGAGTCGGCGGATCGGCCCCAGTGGCTGATCGTTGAAGAATCGCTCGGCGAGATGCGCCCAGGGTAGGTCGAATTCAAAAATGGCGTAGTCGGAGGTGCAGAAGTGGCAGCGGACGTCGCAGCTATCTTCCGCCTCGACGTAGAACTGCAGTCTGGATGCGAGGTGGACGATCGCGGGGGCGTGGGCGACCACCAAGAGGGTGTTGATTGCTTCGTCGGCCTCGGCGATCTTCGACATCATCGTGTCTGCCGAACAGTCGTAGAGTGCTTTGATCTTCTCTGACGGCACCCCCAGCTTCATCTCCGCGAAGGTCTCTTGGGCCCGAACAGCAGCCGAGACCAGCGCGTATTCGATACCGGCCGACTCCAGGAATTGCCCGACTTCGCGAGCCTGGCGACGGCCAGGGTTCGACAGGTGGCGCTCGAAATCCGTGCTAGCCGAATCGCTAGCGTGTGCGTGACGCATCAAGATCAAGCGTTTAGTCATTTCAACCCTCTCCTCGGTTTTCGGGCGACGATGACGTCGCGGCGAATCGACGAATCAACACGGTGGCTCAATTGCTCCCACTCACCACCGTCGCACACCTGCAAGCCCGCGTCGGCGATGATCTCGGCAAGCCTGATCCGGGGCAATCCCAAGGTATTCCAGCTCAACCCCAGAGCGCCCCCGCCACGAAGTTGGCCTGCCCAGACGGGAATCGCCTCGGCGAGGAGGGCCTCGGGAGAACGCGAACGCGACACCTGGTTACCCGCTTTGGCCCTCGCCCCATGAACCACGCCGTAGGGGGCATCGGTGACGATGGCGTCGAAACTACGCTTGCCCCACAGCGCACGCGAATCCCGACCATCCCCGGGCATCATCTCCATGATCAGCGGCGGATTCGTTGACTTCAAGGTCAGACTCAGCTTCTTGCCGAGGGCCACGCCGTCACGGCGGAGCGGAGACATCTGCGCTGAATGTTTCAGCCGCCGCGTCCGCAGGTAGGTCTTGAAGAATGTCTCAGCGGCAGTCAGCGACGACGGCTCCGCTTCGATCCCGTAGCCGTGGTGGCCAAGTCTCCACGCCACCGCCAGGGTGGTTCCGCGCCCGCACATCGGGTCAAGAATCTGCGCCGGGGTGGCGCGCCGATCCGGGTCAGCCGCAGCCAACGTCACGTTGACCAGGAGCTGGGTGAACTGTTCATTCGTCTTCCCCGGGTATTTCGGGATCGTTACGATGTCGTCGTCGAGGACGAAACCGGCGGGCAGCTCCACAGGATAGAGGGCTTGGCCGTCACGTCTGAACAGGGCCAGAGAGGCAGATAGACGCGACAGCTTAGCCAAGGCGGCGTCGTCGAGATCGGCAGAGAAAGCTAGATAATCGACTCCTGCGACGCGGCAGGGGGTGAGAGAGTCAACGCCGGGGACACAGAGCGAGAGCTCGGCGGCAGCCAAGACGGACTCTTGACCGGCGTAGACGCGGTTCGCGGACGGAGTGAGAAGGAGTAGGTAGTCCATGTGAGAAAAACGCCCGAGTTTGCGTCGAGACGCAGACCCGGGCGGCGTTTGTGGTTGACGACTTACTGGAGATCCACCTTGTGGTGCTCGTAAGGGGTGCCCTTGGCGCGAGCGATCGAGGCTTCGATTTCGGCCTCGGCTTCGAGGCGTCCCGTCCAGGTAGCGCCTTCGACCGACTTGCCAGGTTCGAGATCCTTGTAGACGGTGAAGAAGTGCTCGATTTCAAGGAGCATGTGCTGGGGGAGGTCGTCGAGGTCACGCATACGGTTGCGCGGAGCATCGGCGGTGGGGACGCAGAGGACCTTGTCGTCGCCACCGTTCTCGTCTTTCATGCGGAACATCGCGACTGCGCGGCACTCAATCAGGCAGCCCGGGAAGGTAGGCTCGGGGACGAGCACCATCGCGTCGAGAGGATCGCCGTCTTCACCGAGGGTGCCTTCGATGAACCCATAGTCATAGGGGTACTGGGTGGAGGTGAACAAGGTACGGTCAAGACGGATTCGGCCAGTGTTGTGGTCCATCTCGTACTTATTCTTCGTGCCCTTGGGAATCTCGATACTGACGTCGAAGCGCAACCCATCGGGCGCTGGAGTGAAAGTTTCTTCCCCTACCCAAAACTCTGCGTCCATGAAGATGTCTCCTTAAGATTGGAGTGTGACTACATTGGAGGTTACCAGCAAGTGATACCGAGTGCCGAAAAACAGCAACGTCTCCACAGAAGGATATTCGCCCGAGCGCTGGCAGGCGGGCTGGTTTGTGGATGTGTTGCAGTTTCGTGTTCTATTCTTCCGGCTTTGGGGATGGCACAACCGGTTGCGGAGTCACTTGCGATGGTGCCGATGACTCCGTTGTCTCCGGTCTCCGATGCCCCCTCGATCTCACCTGCACCGAGTAATGGTATCGGTGCAGGCGTTGATGTCGCAGACGGTTCCACCAGCAGTGACCCGTCTGGCGCTGTCGGGGGTGAGGGCGGGCAACCTGCCGCCGTCCCGCAAACCCTCGGCGTGATCGGCCCGGCCCGGCCGGATCCGTGCGTCAGCGGTGACAAAGACGCCTGCCGTGCGCTGCCGGCAGGGGTTTTCGAGGGTCTCTTGGGGCGCGCGGTGTCGAAAGTTGACGGGACGATGGGTGTGTCAGTGGTGGACGCGGTGACGGGGGAGACTCTGCTTGATCGCAGCTCAGACAAAGCGTTGATGCCGGCCTCGTCCCTCAAGATCACCACTGCCTTGACTACCTTGGCGAAGTTGAAACCGGGAACCCGGTTCACCACCGAGACCAGAATCGATGCCGGTACCCTCTTCCTCGTCGGTGGCGGCGATCCAGAACTGTGTACCGATCCCAGCCCGTCCGTCAATCCGCTCTACCGCTCATGTACACCGATAGCGGTCCTGGCTGACCGCACCGCCTTTGCGCTGAAACAACGCCAAGTTACCTCGGTGACATTGGCCTGGGACGGTTCACTATTCACCGGCCCCGACTGGCATCCGCAGTGGCCCGACACATATATCTCCGAGGTAGTCCCCGTCCAGGCGCTAGTCCTCGACCACGGAACCACCAGCCAGGGGGTGACGCGCCAACCGGGGTTAGCTGCCGTCACGGAGTTCGCCGCCTTGCTGGCCCAGCGCGGTATCAAGGCCCAACTCGGCCCCGACCAGGGGAAGAAAGCGCCAGAGACCGCCCAGCCGCTGGCGTCGGTGGACTCATCCCCGGTCGAAGAGATTCTGTATCGGGCGATGCTGCGTTCCGACAACCTCGTCATGGAGGCCCTCGGCAGACACGCCGCCCTCGCTGCCGGCCGTGAAGGGTCCTTCGATGGGGCAACAGCGACAATTCTTGAAGAAATCAAGGGTCTGGGTGCTGACGACGACACCGTCATCAACGACTGCAGCGGGTTGAGCCGTGAGAACCGGCTGTCTGCCCGCACCTTGACCACTCTCTTGGCCAAGGCGGGCGGGGATCACCGGCTGAGGGAGGTCTTTTCTCAGCTTCCGGTAGCAAAGGCAACCGGGTCTTTGAAGACGCGTTTCGACATCGAAGAAGGCGTGCCCGGGATTGGGAGAGTGCGCGCAAAAACCGGCGTGTTGACCGGGGCGCGAGCCCTGGCGGGGATCGCAACCACAGCCAACGGGCACCCGGTGATCTTCGCGACCTTGATCAATGAATCCACCGACGACTGGGTTGCTGGCGAATGGGTGATCGAGGTGTCGGCTCTGCTGGCGGCCGCTGGCACCCCTCGGTGATTGCGTTCGTCAGACCCGGCCGTGGCGGGCTCGCTTGGTTAAACCGCAGCCGACTCCTAGGGTAAGGACATGACTTCACTCGACTGGGACTCAATCACGCGTCTGGCCCGACGACTCACGCCGGTCGGCCCCAAGATGACCTTGGCCGAAGCCACGGCGGTGGCTCAAGATCTCCGTGACTGCGCTGTCCAGGCTCCAGCGCTGATCTCCGAAGTGAGTCTGCTGCCTCAGGCGTCGTCAGCATCAATCGCCATCGTTGACCGCCTCGGCTGGGTTGACCAGTTCGCCAGGTCTACCCCCAATCTGATCGGCAAGGATGCCTTGCCCAATCTCGGAATCTTCGCGACCCTGCTTGGCGTCCCGCAAATTGGTGCGGTGGTGGCTTTCCTCTCCGGACGCATCCTCGGCCAATACGATCCCTTTGCAGACACCCCGCGTCTACTCCTGATCGCCCCCAACATCGTCAAGATCGGGCGCAAAATCGGTCACGACAGCCGAGATTTCAGGATGTGGGTGTGTCTTCACGAACAAACCCACCAGGCCCAGTTCGCGGCGGCGCCGTGGCTGGCGGACCGGATCCGTGAACTGGCCGCTACGCTCTTCTCCGTCGGCGATGAACCAAACTTCGCCCAGATTCGCAGCTTGGGCACCGGCGTCGACAGCCAATCGTTGAGGAAGGTGTTCGGCGAAGAGATCGGCCAAGCCTTCGATGATGTCACCTCTTTGATGAGTGTCCTGGAAGGACACGCAGAGTTCATGATGGATGAGGTCGGACCGTCCGTGATTCCTCAACTTGACAGTATCCGCCACGGGTTCACGCAGCATCGTAGGCGCGGCGGCGTCTCGGCGCTGATGACGAAGCTGCTGGGCCTCGGTGTGAAAGCCCGCCAATATCAGGTGGGCGTGGCCTTCGTCAGGGCAGTGATCAACGAGGTCGGTGTCGCAGGGTTCAACCAGGTCTTTTCCGGCCCGGATGCGATGCCTACCATCGATGAACTCGAAGCCCCAGCAACGTGGGTGGAGCGGATTCATGGCTCGTCGCGCTCTGAGTGATTCCTGCCTCGCCATCGTCTCAGAAATTCGGCGATTATGGCCTGGGGAAGGACGCGTGCGGGTGGCAGTGTCGGGAGGGGCAGACTCGATGGCGCTCGCCCTGGGAGCCAGGTGGGTGCATGAACGGGTGGGCGAGCCCGACCAACTCGATGCCGTGATCATTGATCACGGGTTGCAAAAGGGTTCCACTCAGATCGCCGAGCGCGTTGCAGAAACGTTGCATAGCCGTGGGGTGGAGTCGTGCGTCCGCCGTGTCGAAGTCGAGATCGGCAGGCTCGGTGTTGAGGGAGCCGCCAGGCAGGCTCGATACCAGGCCCTCACCACTGATCTGGGCCCCGCCGACACTCTCATGGTCGGGCACACCCTCGATGATCAGGCGGAGACGGTACTCCTGGGCATCGCCAGGTCGTCGGGGCTGCGCGCCATCGCCGGAATGGCGCCCACCTCGGTGATGAACCAGGTCAACCTGGTTCGCCCCCTGCTCAACCTGCGCCGCAGCGACACCGTCGCGGCCTGCCAGCACTGGGGTGTCGAGGTTTGGCGCGACCCCACCAATGATGACACCACTTTTCTCCGCAACGCTGTCCGCCACCGGCTCATGCCCGCAGCCGTCGAGGTACTCTCCGATGCGGTCGTGACCCATCTTGGTCGCACCGCCACCCTTGCCCGCATCGATGCCGACTACCTCGACGCCCAGGCCAGTGGCCACCTCGCCGACGCACTCACCGCAGATGGGTCTCTGCTGGTCAGAGATCTCGCCCACACCCATCCGGCCGTCATGGGCAGAGTGATCAAGCAATGGTTGGACAGGCGTGGCGTGGAGGCTCAATCACGCCACATCGAAGCCGTCGCTCGCCTCATCCACCACTGGACGGGGACGGGTGAGGTGGCGCTGCCTGAAGGGGCAGTCGTTACCCGAAAAGACGCGCTACTGCGAATCACCGGAACCGCCAGATAATCCTTCCTGGATGTGGCGGCGCTGTTGCAGGTGTTGGTGGCACGGGAAGTTGTTTTCCGTCCTGGTGATTCGCGCTGCTGAGGGTCATTGACTGTGCCAGGTCCGCCCTTTCCGGCCTGATTGATCGTGGTGGTGCCGAACCGGGACGGAATGGGTAGGCTGGACCCGTGAAAGCTACCGACATTGCCAATGACCTTGACCATATCCTCTACACCGAAGAGCAAGTAGCCCAGCGGGTCCGTGAAGTTGCTGCCGAGATCGACCGCGACTACGCCGACAAAGAACCCCTCCTGATCGGCGTCCTCAACGGCGCGATCATGGTGATGGCGGACTTGTCTCGGGCGATGAAGATTCATTCCTCAATGGATTGGATGGCGATTTCTTCCTATGGCGCCGGAACCCAGTCTTCTGGTGTGGTGCGCATCCTCAAAGATCTCACTGTCGACATTCACGATCGCGATGTGATCATCGTCGAGGACATCATCGACACCGGTTTGACCTTGAGCTATCTGGTTCAGAATCTGAAGTCTCGCGAACCAGCAAGCCTGGAGATCATGACGATGTTCCGCAAGCCCGAAGCGTTGCAGAACCTCGTTGACGTGAAGTACGTTGGCTTCGATATCCCGAACGAATTCGTCGTCGGATACGGGCTTGACTACGCCGGACGCTATCGCAACTTGGCTGATGTTGGTACCTTAGCCGCTCACGTCTACAACACCGACTAAGTCTCGACCGCGGATAGATGACAATGATGACGAGCCCCGTTGGTCAAGCCTCAAACCCGTGGGCGATCTACGATCGCATGATCGCGATGATCCCCGATGCGATCACCGTGACCGCCTGCGCCGTGTCCCAGTGGACTGTCGTGACGGCTTCCAACGGGGGCTGCGGCATCGTCTTCACCTCCACTGAGGGTCCTGACGTCGGCGCTCAACCCCAACTCGCAGTCGGGATGGAGCTGCGTGAGGTCGCCTCCTGGGTCAAATCCTGGAATTTCGTGCTCGCCTCAATCGGCCAGGCCGCCCTCAACTGTTTCTTCAACACTGCTGAACGCCTCAGCCTCTATCCCGCCAGTGCCGCCAATAACTCGCTGTCGTGTTTTTCCCGTCACCTCGACGCACTCGCCGGGCACTCCGTCACAATGATCGGGCACTTCAAAGACGCCGACCGAATCCAATCCAGAGCCGAACGCCTCACCATTCTCGAACGCCAACCCCGCGACGCCGATCTGCCCGACCCCGCCTGTGAATACGTCCTCGCCGAGAGCGACTGGGTCTACATGACCGGCGAAACCTTGTTGAACAAGACCATGCCCCGGCTGATTGCGCTGTGCCGCAATCCGTGGGATGGGTCCGATCCGGCCCGGATCACCCTGGTCGGCCCCTCCGTCACCTTCGCGCCCGAGGTATTCTTGGATGCGGTCGCTGAGTTTGCCGGGGTCATCGTCACGGACCCAACCGCGATGCTTGCCGCTGTCCAGGTCGGTGGTGGACATCGCGAGCTAAAACCCCACTACACCTCTTTCAATGTCTGTTTCGCCGAGACCGGGCTCACCCCAGACCCCGTCGACACCTATCCCGAGTTTGTGCACCATGCCTAGTCATCGCCTGATTCCCGATCCTCCCGTCGATCTAAATGCGCAAGTGAGTCGCATGATCGAACAGCTAAACACGCGCCCTAGCTGCACCAGCCAGGTCGGTGACGGTGACGAGAGCGCCGGTGTCGGTGCGGATGACCACGCGGATCGCCACACCAGTGACCACGCGGATCACCATGCAGATAACCACGCCGGTGACGACGTGTCGGCTAGGCCGCAGCGCGTGATGAATCTCGACATGATCGCCGACGCCGTCCGCCAGCTCCTCATCGGCATCGGCGAGGACCCCTCCCGGGACGGTCTCAAAGACACCCCAGCCAGGGTGGCTAGGGCATGTCAGGAGCTATTCGGCGGGCTCAATCAAGACCCTCGTGATCACATCGCCAATACCTTCGACATCAGCCACGACGAGTTGATCATCGTCAAGGACATCGAGGTGTGGAGTTGCTGTGAACACCACCTGTTGCCCTTCACCGGCAAGGCCCACATCGGCTATATCCCGCCCGCTGACGGCAGGGTCGTCGGCTTGTCGAAGCTCGCCCGCATCGTCGATGTTTTCGCTCGCCGCCCTCAAGTCCAAGAAACCCTCACCACGGAGGTTGCGGACTTCTTGATGACCGAGCTCCATGCGCGCGGAGTTATCGTCGTGATGGAATGTCAGCATTTGTGCATGTCGATGCGCGGTGTCCACAAACCGGGAACCCAGACGGTGACCTCTGCCGTGCGTGGAATTTTGCGCGACGCAACCACCCGCGCCGAGGCCATGTCGCTGATTATGACGAGGTGAGAGATGACGTCGGAAACGATCAACCCAACCATCTCAGGCGGGCTAGGTAGTGACTCTGACGGTTGCCCCCACCCCGGCGTTCCGGGACGCGCTACCCACCCCGGCGACGTCACCCGCACTCAGGTGATGGGGATAGTCAACGTCACCCCCGATTCCTTCTCTGACGGCGGATGTTGGGCCGATCCGCAAGCCGCGCTGGATCATGCCAGGGCTTTGATCGACGCCGGGGCAGACCTGATCGATATCGGCGGGGAATCCACCCGTCCTGGGTCAACCCCGGTCAGTGAGGAAGAAGAACTGCGACGTATTCTCCCCGTGGTGGCCGGGCTGAGGGATTCAGGAGTGCCGCTGAGTATCGATACCATGCACGCCCGGGTGGCCCGCGAAGCCGTCGAGAACGGGGCGAAGATCGTCAATGACGTCTCCGGCGGGCTCGCCGATGGGCGGATGCTGCCGACCGTCGCCGAACTCATCAGCCAGGACCCGGCGGTGCGTTACGTCTGTATGCACTGGCGGTATCCCGTCCCTGCGGCAGACCCAGGCGCGGCTGGTGACGGTGACTCGATGCCGACGGTGGTTTCCTCCTATCACTTGAGCCGGGACGCCCACGACGACGTGGTCGCCGAGGTGATCGCAGATCTAGGCAGAGGTATTCAGGCTTGTCTTGACGCAGGTATTCCGCGAGCCGCCATCATCGTCGACCCAGGGATCGGATTCGATAAAACCCCTGATCAGGACTGGGAGTTGCTGCGGAATCTGGATTTGATTCACGACGCCTTTCAGATGCCAATGTTGGTGGGTGTGTCGCGGAAGAAGATGTTCGGCCAGGTTCTTCAAGGTCGGCCTCCGCTGGGGCGGGACGGGGCGACCGCAGCCGTCACCGGATACTGCGCCAGTAAGTTGGTGTGGGCGGTGCGTACCCACGAAGTAGCGAACAACGCAGACGTAACCCGGGTCTATCAGTGGCTCAACCAGGCACCGCGAATCGGCGGGGCCACTGTGTCCCATCTGACTAGGCATTAACGAGGCAGTGTTATGAGCGAGATCGTCGTCACCATCACCGGGGTTCGAGCCACGGGATTCCACGGGGTCCATCCCGAAGAGCAGGTCCTCGGGCAGACTTTCGTCGTGGACGCTGCCCTCACCGTCAGGATCGATACCCCTCTCGACGATCGTCTCGACGGGACCGTCTCTTACTCCGAGGTAGCCCGGGGGATTCACGCTTTGATCGCAGGTGAGCCTGTCAAACTCATCGAAACCTTGGCCGAGAGAATCGGAGAACACTGCCTCAGCTACGACAGGGTGCAGGCTGCCACCGTCACGGTGCATAAACCCTCAGCACCCATCGGGATTGAGTTCGCCGATGTGGCGGTGACGATGAATTTCGCCAAGAAACCCCAACCAGCGAGAACTCGCAAGGTGGTGTGGTCCTTGGGAAGTAATCTCGGTGATCGACTCGCCAATCTGGAAGCCGCCCTCACCGCCCTCGACGCCCATCCCGGAATCAGCGTGGAAAGAGTCAGCGCCGTCTACCAGACCGAGCCGGTTGAGTCCGATCCACAACCCGATTTCTTCAACGTCGTCGCCATAGGCGCTACCGAACTTCAGCCAGCCGAGCTGATCGCGGCGGGGCTCGATATCGAAGCTGAGTTAGGACGGGTGCGCACGGCCTGGCACGGTCCGCGTCCCCTCGATATCGACGTGGTAGACATCGAAGGCGTTGTCAGCGACGATTCGGCCTATCAGATTCCCCATCCTCGGGCCAGGTATCGACGATTTGTGCTGGAACCTTGGCTGAGCCTGGATCGGTCTGCTCGTCTCGGAGGCGTAAAAGTCGTGGATTTACTCGATGAACTTGCTGACAAACAAGGCTGTGTGCAACTAGAATGCAACCTGAATTGGGGGAGTTTCTGAGAGGGTTGAGCGGTTTCCTGAGAATTAGTGCTCCAGGCTAAGAATCATGCGCAGGAACGGGGGTAGATGGTGACATTCCCTAGGGGGCGTCCTAAGGTAGTAGGCATGGGTCGGGAGCGCTGGTATCGAAATAAATCGTTTGTACAAGTCGCCTACGGCGTCATTGCTCTATTGGTTCTCGCCGCCATCGTCTCAGTGTTCTTCGAGCAGATCATCCCTACCTTAGCTGGGGTCATCCTCGCCCTCCTCGCTGCCGGGCTGATCTACTTAGTCACCGCTCGCAGCTACGACGAGAGGATCGAGAAGCAGTTCGCCGCCAATCGCGAGCTTCGACATGATTTTGCGCAGCGCAAGCGTCAGATGCACCTCGAAACCATGGAGATGATCGAGGCCTTTTCGCGTCGTTCAGCCCGTTCTCGCTCCATGATCGAGCAACTTCAGCGTGAAATCTCGGAACTGACCACATCGCCGCTTCTGGCTGCGCAGCGACACTTCAACGCTGATTCTGCATCCGCGACCGCCCTTGACGACGGTCAGGTGATGGTGAGGGCTCGCCGCGCCGCCGTCATTGACGACACCATCTCCACCGTGACCACCACCGACGACCGTGACGGAGCACCCACCATCCATGATGGTCTAGCGGTGATCCCAGACGCAGATACGGTTACGAACCTGGCTGTAGCCGAGAGCCAGGATCGCGTCCGGGACGAGGATCGTATCGTCGCCACTGCCGATGTCGAATCTGCGCCACCTGCCTCACTATCCGAGGCGAAACTCTTTGCCCAGGTGGGGGCTTTGATGCGAGACAATGCCCGGATTTGCGCCAGGAACCTCGTTCTACAACGCGAGATCGACGAGATCAAAGACAGGCTGGTTGCTGCCCAGGCCGGAGCGGTGATCGCTGCGCCGCGCACTCCCGAGCCTGAACCTAGCCGTGACGACGTGGTTAGCGTCGACACCGACGACAGAGGCCGGGTGGTGATCCCGGAATCGGCGGCCAAGCGAGGTGAGGGAGCCGACGTGATCTCCCTGGTCCGAATCGTCGGCGATTAGGAGCGCCGATCGATTCTTCGTGGAGTTCGTTTTCGTCGGCTTCATCCTGAACCGTCAAGCGAACACGACTTGATCGAGCGACCGTGCGAGGGTGCTCGGTGTGGCATGTGCAAGCAGGCGTTCAGGCTCTCTTCCAGCCCACCCCAACCGCAACGGCTAGGTCTTACTTATCCACATCTCCGACGGTGTAGCCGAGAGACGCCACCACCAACCCGACGTCATCGACGTGTTCGCCCACCAGCAACCTCTCAGCAGCTTGCAGATTGACGAAAGACGCATTTCTCAAACCGACTCGCCACGGAGTAGTCCCGCCACGCGAAGAAACGAACACACCGGCGGTGCCTAGCGCCGATTCAATCTCAACATAGGACGACGAGCGCGGCACCTTGACGATCTTGGGCAAGGTGGTGGCGAAGTTAGCGGGTGAGTTGCTGAGACCATCGAGTCCTGCCCTAACCAAGGCAGCCGACTCGCCGAGCTCCGAAGCCCACTGGCGGAACCTTGCTAGGCAGTCTCCTTCCCCAAGGGCAGGGGTGCTGGGTTCGATATCCGCCTGGGAGAAGAGTTCCAAGTAGGTCAGGTAGCCAGGGTTTCGGCGCAAGTCGTAGGCCAAACCGGAAGATCGGGCGATCACCCCGGATAGTCCCCAAGCCCGGATTTTGTCCTCAGTTAAGACTCCGCGTCCGCTAAAAAGCGCCGCGATCGGTGTTTGGTTGAGTAGTTCTGTGAATTGGGCGCCGATAGTGTCGAGCTGGGAGGCGGCATCGATCACCGCGTCCTGGACGGCTGCATTGAGATCGGCTGCAACCCCGCCGATTCGGCAAAACATCGGGTGAACCCGGTTTCCGGTCAGGAGCCAGAAGACGTTGTGAATGGATTCTCGCACCTGCAGGAGCTGCCCTGCCAAAGTGGTACCATATTCGTCCCACTTCGGAGAAGATTGATTATTTGAATAATATGGTGTTTCAAGTAGGCGGCGGCGCTGCTTTATGTGTTCGACAGCAAAGCTGAGATAGGCGATTCTTGCCTGTGAGATACCAAGTTCACCAAGGATTAGCCGAATCCATTGAGCCCGCTCCGGCACCAGAATCCCCATGAGTTTCTCGATAGACATGGCCAGCACCAATTCGCCGATGAAGGATTCGTGCCAGTCGTGGCGATCAGCGAGAGAAAGCACCTGCCGCCAAGACCGCACCTCAAATAGTTTCTCGACTCCGCGATGGACATAGCCAGGCTGTATTCTGGCAGCGGTAATTATCGAGTCAGCGACGTCGAGGTCGATGGTGACCACGCCTGGTCGCGACGGGTGATCGTCGCCGAGATTGACGCGGGTCCGCCCGGGGATCGAGACGTCTCCGATGGATAGAGCAAGATGTCCGGTTACTGGCTCAATGTGCATAGATGCGGCTCCCGATAGACAAAGTGTGCACGTTCGATCAGAGGGGTGCCAAAGGTGGTAGTTTCCCAAACCAGCCTCAGTGTATCTCAGGTGCGCGGACAGGCTATTATCCGGATGACACCGGGTTTTCAGGTTAGGTTCAGTAAAACTTAGTCGTCAATGATTTTTCCGGTGATGACGGCGGGGCTGTAAGAATGAGTCTTTCGAGAGGGTCCGGCCGTGTATAGCCATAGATTTTGCGGGAGTGTTTGGGGTTCCGTGCCAAGGTGATCGGGTCCTTGACGGCCCGCCCCCGCCCAAAATGGTGGGAACTATCAGACTGTGGGCAGATATTTTCGTTTCGGAGTTGGGAAGTCTCGAATAATGTGATTATCATTGGTCATCAATTGTTAGAGATTAAAAGAGTGCTTCATTTCAGCTCGGTTGATTACTGTGTTGATCAATCAGTTTGTGAGTGGGGCCGACTGAGTGACACAACTTAATAGCGGAGCGGTTCACCGGAACATCGGCGACGCCATCACAAGTGTTCACCTGGCGTCTGAGATGGGTGCAACTGCTCAACCCATGCAGTACCGAAAACTAAAATTGTGGAGGATCCAATGGCACAGCGCCTACAGCTCATCGACGACATTGACGGCACCAACGCCAGCGAGACCGTCGCTTTTTCCCTCGACGGTGTGAACTACGAAATCGACCTCAACGAGTCTCACGCTTCAGAACTGCGTTCGACCATCGAAGCGTGGATCAACAATGCACGCCGCGTCGGTGGTCGTCGCACCATCTCCAAGGCTGCCACCAGCGCCGGAAGCAGCGCCGACATGCGTAACTGGGCTATTGAAAATGGCTTCCAGGTTTCGTCTCGTGGCCGCGTCTCGGCTGAGATTCGCGAAGCCTACGAGCAGGCCCACAAGTAGTCTTTCCCTGCCCGCGCCGTGGCCAATCTAGGTCCACGGCGCTTGGCATGTTCGTGGGCAGAACCAAAAAACTGAACTGAATGCGACGCGCCTTGATTTGATCACTAGACTAGGAACGATTGTTCAGCTCCCAGAGGCGAATCAAAGGCAAGGAGACAGATGTTTGAGCGTTTTACCGACCGTGCTCGGCGAGTCGTGGTTCTAGCCCAAGACGAAGCGAAGATGCTCAACCACAACTACATCGGTACTGAGCACCTTCTGTTGGGGTTGATCCACGAAGGCGAAGGCGTCGCCGCCAAGGCCCTCGAGCAGATGGAGATCTCGCTCGAAGCGGTGCGTGAGCAGGTCGAAGACATCATCGGTCACGGGAACACGCCACCGTCTGGTCACATCCCCTTTACTCCTCGGGCGAAGAAAGTTCTCGAACTCAGTCTGCGCGAAGCTCTGCAGATGAGCCACCCTTATATCGGCACCGAGCACATCCTGCTCGGCTTGATTCGTGAAGGCGAAGGGGTTGCCGCGCAGGTACTGATCAAACTTGGTGCCGATCTCAACCGGGTCCGCTCCACCGTCCTTCAACTACTCAGCGGCTACCAGCCCCGCGATTCGGTCGGTGCTGGCGTCGGTGGCGACGGGCTGGGTCCCAACCAGAACCAGTCCTCGGCCCTGCTCGATCAGTTCGGCAGAAACCTCACCCTCGCTGCGCGCCAGAATGAGCTCGACCCCGTCATCGGGCGTCAGAACGAGATCGAACGGGTGATGACGGTGCTGAGCCGTCGGACGAAGAACAACCCCGTCCTGGTCGGTGAACCTGGGGTGGGAAAGACCGCCGTCGTGGAAGGCCTAGCCCAGGCAATTGTGCGAGGTGACGTCCCCGAAACCCTTAAAGACAAGCAGATTTACACCCTCGATCTGGGTGCCTTGGTGGCGGGTTCTCGCTATCGCGGTGATTTCGAGGAGAGGCTGAAGAAGGTCCTCAAAGAGATTAAAACCCGCGGTGACATCATGCTCTTCATTGACGAGATTCATACCCTTGTCGGTGCGGGCGCTGCAGAGGGGTCGATCGATGCGGCTTCCATCCTCAAACCCATGTTGGCTAGGGGAGAGTTGCAGACTGTCGGCGCGACCACGCTGAAGGAATACCGCAAGCACATCGAAAAGGATGCAGCTCTGGAGCGTCGTTTCCAGCCGATCAATGTTGAAGAACCGTCGGTGGCGTTGACGATCGACATTCTTCGCGGTGTTCGCGACAAGTACGAAGCCCATCACCGGGTCACCTTCACCGATGAGGCGATCTCGGCTGCCGCGCGCCTAGCTGCCAGGTATGTCCAGGATCGATTCCTGCCTGACAAGGCGATTGATTTGATTGACGAAGCTGGAGCCCGGATGCGTATCCAGCGGATGACGGCCCCGCCGGATTTGCGTGAGTTCGACGAGCAGATCGCCGACGTCAAACTGCAGAAGGAAGCCGCCATCGACGCCCAAGATTTTGAGCGTGCCGCAGCCTTGCGCGATGATGAGCGCCGCCTCAGCGAAGCCCGGGACGAGAAGGAAAAGGCGTGGCGGACTGGTGGTGACGACACCCCCGCCGTCATCACCGAAGAAGAGATCGCCCAGGTGCTGTCCTCATCCACCGGTATCCCGGTGTTCAAGCTCACCGCAGAGGAATCCTCGCGGCTGTTGTCGATGGAATCCGAAATCGCCAAACGTTATGTTGGTCAGGAAGAAGCCGTCCGCGCCTTGGCCCGGTCGATCCGTCGTGCCCGTTCCGGGTTGAAGGATCCGAAGCGACCCACAGGTTCGTTCATCTTCGCTGGACCCTCCGGTGTCGGCAAGACCGAGTTGACCAAGGCCTTGGCGGAGTTCCTATTCGGGGACGAAGACGCCTTGATCACCTTGGATATGTCCGAGTACTCCGAGAAGCACACCGCCTCGCGGCTGTTCGGATCCCCGCCGGGATATGTCGGCTATGACGAGGGTGGCCAGCTCACCGAAAAGGTGCGTCGCAAGCCCTTCTCGGTGGTGCTCTTCGACGAGATCGAAAAGGCACACCCAGATATCTTCAACTCGCTGTTGCAAATTCTTGACGAGGGGCGCCTCACCGACGCTCAAGGGCGGGTCGTCGATTTCAAGAACACCGTGATCGTGATGACGACGAACCTGGGTACCCGCGACATCTCTAAGTCGGTCAACCTTGGTTTCTCCAGGGTCGGCGACGAGGCTTCCACCTACGAGCGGATGAAGGCTAAGGTCGCAGAAGAACTCAAACAGCATTTCCGTCCTGAGTTCCTCAACCGTGTCGACGACGTGGTCGTCTTCCATCAGCTCTCCGAAGCCGATATTGAGCGCATCGTCGATCTCATGATTCACGAAATCGAGGAGCGGCTTGCGGTTCGCGATATGGGAATCGAGTTGACTGCAGAAGCGAAGAAGAAGATCGCCGCTAGGGGTTTCGACCCGGTCCTCGGTGCGCGTCCGTTGCGTCGCGCCATCGAGCGTCACATCGAAGACCCTGTCAGCGAGAAAATCCTCTTCGGTGAGCTTGGGGCCGGGGTCACCGTCTTGGTCGATGTTGCCGACTCCGAGGACCACCCGTTCACGTTCACGGGTATGCCACGGGTAGATTCCGCCGTTGCGCAGCCAGCGGTTGCGACGATGGACGAATAATAAAACCCATCCCCAAGGAGATCAGATGGTAAATCAGCCGCGCGAGAACTTCTTCGTGAAGTTCAAGAATGGGTTTCGCAACGCATTCTTCCCTAAGTCCAAGACGCGACCTTCGCGCCGATCGATCGCCTTCACCTTGTTGGTGGTTGCGATCGGTGCGGCCTTGACCGGCGGTTTGATCGCCATGGGTGCGACCAGGATGAACTTCTTCTCAACCTTGATGTTCATCGTGTCGGGGCTGTTTGTGATCGGGTCGGTGAGCCTGGCGTGGATCGCCCGTAATGACCCGCCTGGTCCGCGTCCGTCCCTCGATTCACTCGCATAGGCGCTCGACGAAAGCCCCACAGCCCAACCCCATTGGAGGTGCAATGTCGAACTATGGGTATTCTCCGCAACGTGACTGGGTGAACTCTCACCGTCAGGGGCCGGGGACGAATCGTGCACCCTTCGGCGGCTGGGTGCGTTCCTTGCCTCCGGTCACCCTCGCCATCCTGATCCTCTGTTCCGTCCTCGGCTTGGTCCGCATCTTTTCGGACGGTTTGACCCAAAACTTCGGCTTTAACTTCATCCTGGCTCACCAGGAGTGGTGGCGATTCCTCACCAGCATGTTCTTGCACGCCTCAAATATTCATTTGGTGCTGAACATGATGTGTCTGGTCCTCCTCGGTGAGCAGCTTGAAAGGGCATTAGGCCCGGTGCGCTACCTGCTGGCATTCCTGGTGGCTGGCTTCGCGGGTTCAGTCGGATGCGCTCTATTTACCCAAGTCAGCGGCTATCAGCTCCATTCATGGGTGATGAGTCCCTTCACCGTCGTGGTCGGCGCGTCTGGGGCGATCTTCGGCTTATTCGGGATTCTCGGGGTATTCCAATACCGAGCCAAGCAACTCGATTCGGCCTTCATGATCATCCTTGCCCTCAACGTCGCCGTCGGCTTCCTTGCCCCCAACATCGCCTGGCAGGGCCACCTCGGTGGTTTTCTCGCCGGGATCGTGTGTGGCTTGCTGTTCACGATGAGACGCGGCATCTTGGGCAAGTCGATCACGCCTGCAGAGATTGTCGGGCTGTTGTGTCTCGTCAGCGCCCTAGCGGGGCTGGCCTGGGCAAAATATCACTTCATGTTCTAGCTGTGTGACAAGGACGGACTCTCCCGGGCGCTGATGTATAGTGGGCGCCAGACAGGGGAGCGCCAGTGGGGCGCTGAGAGTGCACGAAGTGCAGACCCTCGAACCTGATCCGGGTCATACCGGCGTAGGGAGTCGAGATTCTCCATAGCCATGGTGGCTATGCCCCTCCACAGTTGGAGGGATTTATGAAACGTATCGTCCATGCTATCGCCGCGTTTTCAGCAGCGGCATTGATCTGTGGATGCAGCCAAACCTCACCGTCAGCGAGTACGAGTGCGTCGGAGAAACCGACGAAGGTCGTGCTCTACACCCACGATTCCTTTGATCTGCCGAAGGAGCTGATCAGCGACTTCGAGAAGGAAACCGGGTACACCGTAGAAACCGTTTCTCCCGGCGATGCCGGAACGGTAGTCAACCAGTTGATCCTCAGCAAGGACGCCCCTCTAGCCGATGTGGTGTTCGGGATCGACACCTCTTTCGCAGGTAGGGCGCTTAGCGCAGACATTCTTGACGAATACCGCAGCACCGCCGCAAAGACTGATCCGAAACTCGATGCCGACGAATCAGGCCGTCTCACCCCCATCGATCGCGGTGACGTGTGCGTCAACGCGGATCTCGATTGGTTCGCCCAGCACCCTGAACTCCCGATTCCCGAGACCCTCGACGATCTGGCTCGAGACGAATACAAGGGCAAACTCGTGGTGGAGAACCCAGCCAGTTCTTCCCCCGGCTTGATCTTCCTCGCCAACACCGTTGCTACCTACGGTGAGGATTGGCCGTCCTATTGGGAGAAGTTGAAGAAGAACGAAGTCAAGGTCGCAACCGGATGGACTGAGGCCTACAACACAGACTTCTCCAGGGCTGGAGGCGACCGGCCGTTGGTGGTTTCTTATTCCTCGTCTCCTGCTTTTGAACTGAAGAAGGGGTCGACAACCGAATCTCACACCAAGGCCTTGCTCGGTACCTGTTTCCAGCAGGTGGAGTACGCCGGGGTCATCAAGGGTGCCAAGAATGTTGACGGAGCCCGCAAGTTCATTGACTTCTTGCTCAGCGAAAAAGTGCAGACCGCGATTCCAGATTCCATGTATGTCTATCCGGTTGTTGAAGGCGTGAAGCTGCCGGAAACCTGGGCGACCGTCGCCAAGGTTCCCACCGATTCTAAGTCGTTGCCTGTCGATAAGTTCGACGCCAAGACCTGGATCGCCAAATGGAGTGAGCTAGTTCTTGGATAGTCGAGGACGCCACCTTGATTTACAAGGCTTAAGCTCTCATTCCGTCCCTGCCCCCGACGCCACCTGTGACCAGGCGTGCGGGGGCTCGGATGGTGCGGCCATCCCCGATAAAACCACCGATAGCCCTCAACCCGGCCAAGGCGGCGTCACCGCCGATCGGGTCGGGCAGTATCTCATCTGGGCAGTGTCCGTGATCGTCCCGGTCGTCTTCGTCTCGGTCTTCTTCATCTATCCGGTGACTAGCTTGATCGGCGAAGGCTTCTTCAACGACGCCAGGTTCACCCTCGCCGGTTTCGTCGAGGTCTTCTCCTCCCCGCGCACCTGGAGAATGATCAAGAACACACTCCTTTTCGCCAGTCTCGGCACGGTGTTCTCGGTACTCTTCGGCGTCCCCGGCGCTTATCTTTTCTATCGGGTTTCCTTCCCCGGAAGGCGCCTGTTGCGCACCCTGATCACGATCCCCTTTGTGCTGCCCTCCATCGTCGTCGGGGTCGCTTTCAAGACTCTGTTCTCTGCCTCCGGGATGCTCGGATTCCTGCATCTTGACGGGTCCATCGTCGCGATCATCTGCGCCCTGGTCTTCTTCAACTACTCGGTCATCGTTCGCACCACCGGCACCTTGTGGGCCAGGCTCGATCCGCGAACCGTCGAGGCAGCCCAAACCCTAGGCGCCAAGCGCCTTCGGGCCTTCCTGACGATTACCCTGCCCTCACTTACCCCGGCCATCGCCTCCGGTGCAGCAGTGGTGTTCATGTTCTGCGCTTCCTCCTACGGCGTGGTGATGGTGCTGGGCGGGGTCTCCTACGGCACGATCGAGACTGAGATCTGGTACCAGACGGCCTACATGCTCAACCTTCCAGCCGCTGCAGCTCTGTCCATCGTCCAGCTCTTCTTCGTCGTGATTGCCCTGTGGATCACCTCTCGGATGCAGGCTCGCTCGGCCCAAGCCCTGAAACTCCACGCCGATCACGCCGCAGAGGTTGCATTTCAGTTGCGCAGGGATGGGCTCCCGGCGTTGATTGCCGGATTCGTGGTGTTATCCATGGTCTTGCCCGTGCTCAACCTCGCCGTCGCCTCTTTCAGGACAGAGACCGGCTGGGGTTTCGACCACTACCTCACCTTGTTGGGGTACACCCACAAATCATTCTCGGTGCCGGTCTCTGCCGCATTAGTCAATACCCTCGTCACAGCAACCCAGGCCACCTTGCTTGCGCTCAGCTTGGGGATCATGGTGTCACTCGTCTTGTCTCGACGCCCGCGCCAACGCAAACTCAGGGCTGGTATCGCAATCCTCGATGCCATCTTCATGCTGCCCTTGGGGGTCTCGGCAGTGACGGTCGGCTTCGGGTTCTTGATCTCACTCAACCGTCCTCCCCTCGATCTGCGCACGTCGATAGCCCTGATTCCGATAGCTCAAGCCATGGTGGCATTGCCGCTGGTGGTGCGGGTGTTGCTTCCGACGCTGAGGGCGATCAACCCGCGTCAGCGAGAGGTCGCCGAAACCTTGTCTGCCACCCCTGTGCGAATCCTGCGCACCATCGACCTGCCCTATCTGATCTCTGGTTTGGGGGTTGCGGCAGGTTTCGCCTTCTCCACATCACTAGGTGAGTTTGGGGCAACATCCTTCTTGGCCCGCCCAGACCGGCCCACCTTGCCGGTGATGATCTTCAAACTCATCTCCCGGCCTGGCACAGATAACTACGGTGCAGCCATGGCAGCCGCCATGGTGTTGGTGCTACTCACCGGATTGGTGATGGCAATCCTTGACCGAATCGAACTGAAGGAGCGCCCATGGTAGCTGGATTAGTCGTAGACGAGGCAGTGGTCAAATACCAGGGTGCCACCGGCGAAGTGAAGGCAGTCGATCGGGCCAGCTTGAGTCTGCTCCCTGGCGAGGTAGTCGCCATCATGGGCGCCTCGGGGTCGGGGAAGTCCTCCTTGTTGCGCGGCATCGCAGGGTTGGAACCGCTATCGGCGGGCTCGGTGGCCTGGGATGGGCAGGACCTGACTAAGGTGCCGACATATCTGCGGGGTTTCGGGATGCTTTTCCAAGACGCGCAGCTATTCCAGCACATGTCGGTCGGGGCCAACATCGGTTATGGGCTGACGTCGATGCCGTCCCAGTCCCGAAAGCAGCGGGTAGAGGAGTTGCTGGAGCTCGTTGATTTACCTGGTTTCGCCCGGCGTCGACCCCATGAACTCTCCGGCGGCCAAGCTCAACGGGTGGCCTTAGCTAGGGCGTTAGCGCCGAAACCAAGGTTGCTTCTTCTCGACGAGCCGCTGTCGGCGCTGGACCGGCAACTTAGAGAGCATCTCGTCGGCGTCCTCAAACGCACCCTTGACGCCACCGGCACCACCGCCATCTACGTCACCCACGACCACGACGAGGCCTTCGCCTTGGGGGATCGGGTTGCGGTGATGAGAGACGGCAGGATTCTCCAGATCGACACACCTGAGCGACTGTGGTCACAGCCAGCGTCGGAAGAAGTCGCAAGATTCTTAGGGTATGGGCCATTCATTTCGGCTGCGGTCGCAGCACAACTGCTAGGGGAGGGACAACAGATATCTGACCGTGTCCCATCATCATGGGCGATCGAACCGAAGCTGAGGACTCTAGGCGGTGGATCAACCTCAGGTGAGGCAGATGACGTCGTGGTCGCCCTCGGTCCAGGAAGTCTGGTCCAAGACCCAGACGGTGTCCTAGTCCAGGTGGTCGAAACCATTCAGCGACGTGGCCACGTTGAAGCATCGGTGATCTTGCCGAATGGGCTAAGCGGGGTCGTCTCGGTGATCCGTGACCCTAGAACTAGCCCCGCGACTCTTCCAGACTCAGTGCGGGTAAGGCTCAACCTGGACAAGTGTGCGCTACTACACCCTCGGTCACAGCCGGAGTAGATCACCGTCGGCGTGGACTAATCCGTCAGCCAGCAAAGACGCCACACACCGATCTATCTGCTCATGGTCAGGCCATGAATCCTTCACCAGGCGAATCTCCACCCCGTCTAGACTCCGGCGAACCAAATCCAGCACATGACCTCGGCATTGGCGATCCGTCCCCTCCCAGGCTTGACCCTTTCGGGACACCTCGGAGAGAGGGAAACCGTCAGCGGCCCAGGCGCAATGGTCGATCAAGGGGCAGCTAGCACAAGACGGGTTTCGAGCCGTGCACACCAAGGCCCCGAATTCCATCGTCGCAGCCGCCCAGATCGCAGCCGATGTGGGGTGACGTCGATCAACCATCCCGGCTCGTTCGTCCTCCTCAGGCTCGGGAAGCACGGAAGCGGCTAGGGTTCGCTCTGCCCGCGTCGGAGACAGTGAGGGGAACTGAACCCCGGAGATGACCCTAGCCAACACCCGGCGCACATTCGTGTCGAGGACGACGTGACGCTGCCCGAAAGCGAAACTCGCTACCGCAGCCGCCGTGTAGTCGCCCACCCCTGGGAGAGACCGCAGATCATCCAATCGACTAGGGACTAGACCTGAGAAGCGGTCACGAATCGCCACCGCAGATTGGTGGAGACGCAGAGCCCGTCGGGGATAGCCCAACCGTCCCCACGCCAAGACCGCCGCTGACGTTGGCTCGCTAGCCAGATCGGCAGGGGTAGGCCACCGCCTCATCCACTCCTGCCACGGGCCGAGCACCCGTGACACCGGGGTTTGTTGCAGCATGAACTCGGATACCATCACCGCCCAGGCGGTGCAATCATCCTCACGCCAAGGCAGATCACGACGATAGCGGGCATACCAGGCGGTCAGAATCGAGTAGATGGGGTTCACGACCGTCACTGTACGCTAGTCGGACCCTCCCCTCGCCATTTGCTAGGCCAGTCACTACGCATTTGCCTGGACAGATCGGTATGTGCATGGCCGAGCGAATCGATGCGCCTTTGCTCAGGCGAACCAGCGTCGATGAAGTGAGCCGATCATCGTGCCTTAGCCGATCTGTCCTCGCCTCGGCGTGGTAGCCAGAAACCCCTCTCAACAAATGATAGGCATGCGGTATGCGTGGATTACGTCATCCGGTTGGCCCCGAACCAGCAGGCATCTATTGGGGACGTCGGATCATGGTTATTCTCATTGCCGTCCTGGTTGTCGTCGTCATGATCATCGGGATCCGCCATGTGTGGCCGACGTCGAATAACGACGACTCCCAATCGACGAACACTGCGGCAACCACGACCGAAAACGACAATAACCAATCTCAGACGGATCAGAGTGCGGCGGCTCAGACCCCTGCCGTCACAGACACCCAGTTGCCTCAGACCCCATCGGCAACTGCTACCCCCACGCCTACACCGACTCCTACCGGCCCAGCCAAGTGCACAGCAGCAGACCTCAAGATGTCTATCAAGGGCCCGTCTCGGACGAAGATCAACTCCAACACCACGTTGAGCGTGGGATGGACGAATGCCACCCAGGAGACCTGCATCTTCAACCCGTCCGACCCGAAGTTTGAACTGAAGATCTACTCCGGGACGGATCGAATCTGGTCGAGTTTGGATTGTCCCGCTGGGATCCCGGTTGGCGACATCACGATGGTCTCGGCGACCCCACTCACCTTCGATGTCGTGTGGAATGGTCAACGCTCATCTGCCGGCTGCAAGTTAGCGAATAACCTGCGCCCAGGAACCTATGTCGCCACCGCCGTCGTCGAAGGCGGTACCCCGGTCCGGCAGGTGATGGTACTCAGCAGGTAGCCGATACCCGGGTCTAACCCAGGTTTGACGCATCCAGGCCTAGCTAGTTCAAAGCCTGATAGGTGTCTGAGATGGACTCGGTCAACCTTGCCAACCCGTCTTGAATCATGCGGGCCCTCTCAGTGGTGATCCCCCCTGCCGCGCACAGTTGCGCTTGTGAGGCTCCGAGAAGATCTTGGAGTGAGGAGAAGGAATCGACGAGGCGGCGGGCCGTCGTCAAAGTCATTCTCGGCACTTGATGAAGCAGGCGGTAGCCGCGAGGAACCAGTCTGGTATCGGGCAGCATCCCGGCAGGGAAGCCGATTTGGCAGGCCGCGTGATCGAGGTCTAACACCAAGGTGTTGTCTAGCTGAGACAGACGCCTGATATTTAGCGTCATATCGTCGCCACCGACCGAACCGGAGCTGTAATCCTCTTCCAGAAGAGGAGAGATCTCATTGACCCCGGCGAGAATCTCCAGGAGCTGTAACTCGACGAGTTTGCCGTCTACACCGAGGGCAGCAATCAAGCCACGAATCTCGGTTTCGATTCTGCGAACCATCTCTAGGCGTTGGGCAACTATGACCACATCTCGCACCGTCACCTGCTCCGTGACCTCGAGGTAGGACAAGTTGATCAGTGACTTGTTGAGCTTGTCGTGGTAGCGGGAGAGGGTATCGAGGGCCTGAGAGGCGCGGGTCAGCAGATACTCGCTGCCGTGAATCTCAGAGCGGATACCGTCAAGGAACAGTGAAATCGTCGACATTGACGCCGACACCGTCACCACCGGAACTGAAGTCTGCTGGGAGACGCGATCTGCGGTGCGGTGGCGAGTCCCGGTCTCAATAGTGGGGATCAGCCCGTCGGGGACGAGATGGACCCCGGCCTTTTGAATCTTCTCCAAGTCATTAGTCAAGATGATGGCGCCATCGAGTTTGGCTAACTCACGCAAAGCCGTCGCGGTGCAGTCAGTATTGATATCGAACCCGCCGGTACAGATCGACTCCACAGCCTCGTTGCACCCGAGAACAATCAAGGCCCCGGTATGTCCGTGCTGGATCCGCTGCAGGCCGTCGCGCAAGGTTGTACCTGGTGCCAGGAGGGCGACGACGTGGCGTTGTTTAGCTGCCAACTCCGGCTGTGAGCTGAACTGAATCATGCCTCTCCTAAGCACTGCGATCCGGGCGGGGGAGCTGGACTAGTCGCTGGTGCCGTTTCGGAAACGACGGCCCAGGTGGCCACCACCGTCACCGTACCTAAAACCGTGACAGCGTCGGTGAGTGCTCCACGACTAGGACTTACGCCGAAGGTCCAAGATTCCAAGCGCTTGGGCGACGGTCGCTGCCTCCACCACTTTCAAACCGTGCATTCTCGGCAACTTCTTGGTTTTATCCCTCGAGTTGGCCGGAACCACCGCGTACTCAAATCCTAGACGAGCTGCCTCGCCCACGCGCCGCTCTAGGTTGGGGACGCGCCGCAAATCACCCGCCAGTCCGATCTCGCCGAGGGCAACAACGCGTGACGGAAAGGTGCGATCCAGGTAGGAGGACGCGAGCGCCACCGCGATCGACAGGTCCACCGCCGGGTCGGTCACGCGAGCGCCACCGACGGTGGAGACGTAGACGTCTTGGGCGCTCAGAGCGAGCCCGGCCTTGCGTTCGAGCACCGCAACGATCATCGCCACCCGCGACGGTTCCACACCGATCGTGGTGCGGCGTGCAGCACCGCCGTGAGGAGATGGAGATACCAGGGATTGAATCTCGGCTAGGAGGGGGCGTCTGCCCTCCATCGAGACAGTAATACACGTCCCTGGAATCGGCTCTGAGAATGCGGAGGTGAACAGCCCGGACGGGTCCGGCACCTCGACGATACCGGAGTCGTTCATCTCGAAACAGCCCACCTCGTCAGCCGGGCCGAAGCGGTTCTTGACGCCGCGCACCATGCGGAAACCCGAGTGCCGGTCACCCTCGAAGCTAAGCACCACATCGACCAGGTGCTCTAACATTCGAGGCCCAGCGATGGCCCCGTCCTTGGTGACGTGACCGATGATTACGACGGCGATTGAATTGAGCTTGGCAACCCGCATCAAGGCGGTGGTGACGTCGCGAATCTGCGCCACACCGCCGGGGGTGGCGCCTGAATCCTTGGTGGAGATGGTCTGGATGGAGTCGATCACCACCAGAGACGGCTTGGTTTGTTCGATGTGGCCGAGAATCGTGCCGAGATCAACCTCGGCAGCCAGGTAGAGCTCATCGGTGACTGCCCCGGTACGATCGGCGCGTATCCTGACCTGCGCGGCAGATTCCTCACCCGTAACGTAGAGGGTGCGTTGGCCGCGTCTCGACCATTGGGCAGCGACCTCCAGCAGAAGAGTGGATTTCCCGACCCCGGGTTCACCGGCGAGAAGGGTGAGTGCGCCGGGGACGATACCGCCGCCGAGAACCCGGTCGAGTTCGACAATCCCGGTTTCGTGACGGGAGGCTTCGCGGGCATCGACTTCAGAAATCGGCCGGGCGTGGGTAGCTGGGGTCTCGACCTGGACCAAGGCAGCGGAGGCAACCGCGCCCCTCTCCACAACGGTGCCCCACTGCTGACATTCACCGCAACGCCCCATCCATCGCGGCGTCGTCCACCCACATTCGGTGCAGTAGTACTGATCTTTCTTAGATGCCAAAGCCTGGGCCGTCCGTCCTAGTCAACGGCTAGATTCGGACCAGGCCGTGGCATGGAGTATCGAAGACGACGGCGTTGATGCCGGGGTGTCCGTGGATAGAGGTGAACTCGATGTGCACCCCGTCGAAGACCTCGGGGACCTCACAGCCGAGCCACTGCTCGACGCGGTCGCGGGAGCCAGAAATCTCGATGGACGCGATTCGGATCTCGCCCTTTAGTGCCGAAGGTAAGACGTCTTCGGGAGACTTCCACTCGATGAAGTAGGGCAGTTGCGGATCAGCCATCAGGCCCTTGATGCCGATCTGGGACCACTCGAGCTGGCGGCCGTCGGGGAAGTGACGCGAACCGGGGACTCCGTGACGGCCTAGGCGCTCCTCGATGGGGTGGAGGTCATCTACCGAGACGACCCAGCCGAGCCAGCCACCGCCGTGGCTAGAGCGTTCGCGGACGGCTTGACCGTAGACCGCTTTTTCGGCGGCGGGGTGATCGAGCACCTCGACGACTTCGACGTAGCGGCCGTCGGCGAGCGGGAAGATGTGGTTGCGAGTGCCGAAGCGGGGATGAACGCCACCATCCTTGAAGTCTTCGCCGAGGAGATCGGCGAGGCGGCGGGCTTCGGCAGAGAGCCCTTCGGGTCCAGCAGCAAAAACAAGATGGTCCACGTGCATGTCTCTATTCTCGCTGTAAATACTTCACAAAGCTAAACGAGGGGTGCGAGCAGGGGTGATCGTGGGTATAAAATCTTTCGGGATTCTGGTTTTTTCAAGAATAACTGTCTTGTTTTCGATTTCATTCGGCGCTATTTGATAAATCCTTGGATTTTTCGTCGTTTCCTGTGATCAACTATCCCGCCACCAGGGCAAATTCGTTCACCCCGCTTGCTAGTCTGGAGGCGTGGACCATCTAGAATCCGTCGACCCACCCCACACGACCCCCAGATGCATCCCCTTGATCGGGATGTCAACGATCTGCGTCTACCCAGAATCAGTTGCCTCCGCCTTCGAGATCGGCGCAAAGGCTGGCTACGACGGAATCGAAGTGATGGTCGGGGTCGATCCGCTCTCCGCCGACGTTGACTACATCCGCAAGATGAGTGACTATCACGCCATCCCCGTCTTGAGTGTTCACGCCCCTTGCCTGTTGATGACGCAAAGCACATGGGGTGGTCCGTGGGAAAAACTCGAACGATCTGCCGAGGCGGCGTTGACCCTGGGCGCGGATACCGTCGTGGTTCATCCCCCGTTCCGTTGGCAGATTGACTACGCCAAATCCTTCGTCTCAGGTATCGCCGACTTAGAGCAGCGCTATCCGACCGTGAAGTTCGCAGTGGAGAACATGTATCCGCTCCGGGTGATCGGTGCGCTTACCTCGCAGCTCTACGCCCCACACTGGGACCCGACATCCTATAACTACCAACATCTGACCCTGGACTTCTCACATTGCTCTACCGCCGGCGTCCAGGCCATTGACTATGTTCGCTCGTGGGGGAGCCGTCTTGCCCACGTCCATCTGACTGACGGCACCGGGAAAGCCTCCGACGAGCACCTCTTCCCAGGTGAGGGAGATCAGCGCGCCTGGGACGTCCTCGACGAAATCCTCGATTCAGGCTTCGACGGCAACATCGTGGTCGAGGTGAATACGCGCAAATACTCCTCTACGGTCGCCCGGCAACAAGACCTGACCCGGCTCGCAGCAGACATCCGCGCCCATGTCCTAGGACCCGAACAGGGTGCGAAAAGCGCAGAAAACCGGTTGAATAGGCAATGTGCGAGTCGTTATTCAACGTGCCAAGACGGCCAAAGTGGAAATCGCCGGTGAAGTTGTTGGCGAGTTAGACCGCCCTGGTCTGGTGGCGCTGGTCGGCGTCACCCACCACGATACCGAGGCTGAGGCCCGCCGCCTCGCCGAAAAGACCTGGTCGTTGCGTATCCTTGACGACGAACAATCCGCCTCTGAGATGGACGCCCCCATCCTGGTTGTTAGCCAGTTCACCCTCTACGCCGACACCAAGAAAGGCCGCAGGCCGAGCTGGAATAAAGCCGCACCCGCACCTATCTCACAACCGCTAGTCGATTACTACATTCAGGCCCTGCGCGAACAGGGGGCCCGCGTCTGCCAGGGCAGATTCGGGGCAGATATGCAGGTCAGTTTGGTCAATGACGGTCCGGTGACGATCATCCTCGACACCGACGAGTGGGCAACGTCAAGGCGTCACTAGCGAAGGACTGTCGATGGCTCAGATTCAAGTTGTCTCCAACCCCGGGCGCTCGAACGTGAGCGAACTGCCGGATAACTTGAAGCTGCTCAACCATGACTTCATCGTGTCCAGCCTGGATGAGGTCACTCCGCAAAGCTGCGACCTCGTGATCGTCGATGCCCGCGACGAAGCCCTCTGGGCCCGTGACGCCTGTCACCATCTCGCCTCCATGGCCCAGATCGTCACCGCCGTGGTGCTGGTCTCTGAGGCAGAACTGGTTGGGGTGTCGCCGACCTGGGGAATTGACGGATTCGTCCTGGATACCGCGTCCGCAGCGGAGTGGGAGGCGAGGATCCGGTTCGCTAGAGATGTGCATCAGGCAAATGCCGTGATCATCACCGGCCCCTTCATCATCGACGAGAATGCCTTCACGGTGACGGTGGACGGACGCACCTTGAACCTGACCTTCATTGAATTCGAGCTGTTGAAATACCTGGCCATGCACCCAGCCAGGGTGTTGGGTCGAGATCGGCTACTGGCTGACGTCTGGGGCAAGGGGTACTACGGCGGCACCCGCACCGTCGACGTCCACATTCGTCGCTTGCGGGCCAAACTCGGCCCCGAATATGACGGGTTCATCGGGACCGTCCGCAACGTCGGCTACCGCTTCAACCCGGATCACTGACGCCAGCTCTTAGCGTCTGGTGAATCTACGCAACGAGGTGATGCGCCGTATCGCAACCCTCAACCTTGGCCTAGATGCCCTCGATCCCTTCCGCCGCGTCTTAGCCGTTGGATTTGAGCCGAAGTGTTGGGACTTTTGCATCAGAGAAATCTGACGGATGATCGACCCATTCAACGTCACCGGGCGCATCCTTTTACGAGTCGCCGAATCCGTCGGAAGGTTTCGCCGGATCGGAAACTCGGCGTGGCGCGGAGGCCCTGCCGGATCGAAATACCAGCGCGCCGAGAAGAACACCGCGAAGATCGCCAGGATGGATGCAACCAAAGACAGCCAGTAGGTAGCGCCCCCGTAGACATCGAGCCTGGCCATGTGGACCCCGCACAGCGGGACCGCTATCAGCAAGAGCCACGACAGGCCCGCACCCCAGACACTAGAGACCTGCCACGGCCTGATCTTGTAAGAGGGCCTCCCCGCCCAGCGTCGATAACCCTGCTTCCACAGATACAGTTGCAGGATCGAGATCAAGGCCAGGATCAAAGCGGTGAGATTCGCCCCGAGCACCCAAAACTTCGGGGAGCGGTCAAAACGCACCATCTGGGCAGAAGCGGTGACCATGCACACGGCGGAGGCAATCCCGCTGAGGGTGCCGATCCGAAGCTGCCTCAAGAAGACCTTGGTGCGTCTAGCCAGGGTTGGTTGGTGAACCCGTGGAATCGTGGTCGCAGCGTCACTGTCAGCCTCACTTGGGGTGTCTGTGCTGCCGGGAGGCGTAGCTGTTGACGAAGTGGGGGACGCATGAGTGTCTGCGGTGGGTGAGGTGGGCGCGACGGGTGCGGGAGTTGAGGTGCCTGATGCGACCGAAACTGCCGAGGGTGTGGAGATGGTTGACGTGACGAAGCTATCCGGGTCGGTAAGTTCGCGTCCATGATCAACCATGACTTCAACACTAGCGAATGGATTGAAGATCACCGCCATCACACGTCTGGATGGCTGGAATGACGGGCTGACTTTGTCTCCGGTGCCCTCGCGGGGTGAGAATCGGCTCGATCCATGCCAGAATTCGACGAGTGACCAGGTTGCAAGAGCGAGGCAAGACCGGATCGACGAAGAGTGACGCCAAGATTGTTGCTGCAGGAGCGGTGGTGTTGCGCGAACACCGCTGTGGCCGTCAGGTTCTTCTCGTACACCGGCCTCGATATGGCGACTGGTCACTGCCGAAGGGCAAGATTCGTGCTCACGAATCCCTGCAAGCCACGGCGGTTCGAGAGGTCACCGAGGAAACCGGGGTGAGGATTCGGCTCGGCCACCCGCTGACCAAATCCCGCTACTTGGTTGGCAAACACACCAAAGACGTGTTTTGGTGGACGGCGACACCGGTCAAGATCGGTCGCTGGGAGCCCAACCACGAAATCGATCAACGCAAGTGGGTGCCACTCGATAAGGCAGCGCAGATGCTCAGCTACCGCGACGAGAAGGCGGTACTTGACCAAGCCCGGTTAGATGAAGAGACGGTGGCCTTGATCGTGTTGAGACATGCCCTGGCCCTGGATCGAGCGGAGTGGGCCCCGAAACTCGACTCCGGAAGGCCTCTGACCCAGCGAGGGGAGCGCCAGGCACAAGCTCTGATTGACAAGCTGGGATATTACGGGGTTGGGCGAGTGGTGACCTCGACGTCTAGGCGGTGCGTCGATACCGTCAGCCCTTTCATTGAAGCCAGCGGAGTCAAGAAGAAGGCCTATGCGTCGCTGAGTGAGGAATCGGCTGAGGCATCACCTGAGATGGTGGCCGAAGTGATGGCGAAGATCAAGAAGAAGACGTTGAAGAAGTGGGTCCCCACTGTGGTGTGTGGTCATCGCCCAGTCCTCCCCGAGATGTATCAGGAGCTAGGTGTTGGGGCTAAGGCCCTCAAGATCGCCGAGATGGATATCCTTCATTTCAATCGAGACGCACAGATCGTTGCTCGAGAGACCTTGATGACGCCGTGATCTGACCCGGATAGGTGCCAGACACCGCCACGAGCCAGACCCCCGGGTTGCATTATGGTTGCGCCGGGGGTATTCTCAATGACCCCGAAATGCAACTGCTATGCAACTAGCGCTGTTTTAGAGGTCGAGTTTGAGCAGGGCATTCTCGACGACCTCAGTCAAGGCCGGATGAATCCAGTACTGGCCACGAGCCAGATTCGTCACGGGCGTGCCGAAACTCATCGCCTGGATCAGCGGTTGGATCAAGACCGATGCCTCGGGGCCGATGATGTGGGCGCCTAGGAGCTGCTTGGTCTCTAGGGATGCCAGGAGTTTGACGAAGTGGCCAGAATCCTCCATTGCCCAGCCATAAGCGACATCGGCATAGTCGCAGGTGGCCTTGACGAAGGGAACCCCGGCCTTGACGAGCTGGGCCTCGGTTTGGCCCACAGAGGCAATCTGCGGGTTGGAGAAGATGGCGTGCGGCACGAAGCGGTGATCCGTCGTGACTAGATCACTGCCGCCGGACAACAACGTCAACAGGTTCTGCCGAACCGTCCTCGCCTCAGCGTTGGCGACGTGTTTGAGCTGGAACTCAGAACAGATATCCCCGAGGGCGAAGATGTGTGGCTGAGATGTGATCTGGTTCTCACTCACCTCAACCAGGCCGGAGCGGCGATCCACGCTCACACCTGCGCGGTCAAGATCTAGGGTGTCGGAGTTTGGAACGCGTCCCGTGGCGAAGAGGATCACGTCGGCGTCGTAGGTGTACTCCCAGTTGAAACCGTCAGCGGCGGTGAAGGTGATCCGTCCCCGACGTCCGGGCTCTACCGAAATCGGTCGCTGATTGAGGCGCAAAGTCACCTTGTCGCTGATCTTTTCGATGAAGCGGCGGGAAATCTCGCGGTCCTCGCGCCGCAACATCACGCCGGTGCGGTTCACTAGAGTCACGTCGGTGCCTAATCCAGAGAAGATGTGGGCGAACTCAGCCGCGATATAGCCGCCGCCGACAATGACCATCGTCTCGGGTAGTTTGTCGAGTCTCATCACCGTGTCAGAGGTGTGGATCATGGCAGCCAGAGACGGATCGTCCAAACCGCGAATCTGGGGCAGTGCAGGGCGTGAACCGGCAGCGAGGACGAAGTATCTAGCGGAGATTGTCTGATTGGAGACCTGGATGGTGTGTGGATCGACGAAGTGGGCGCGCTCGCGGAAAACCGTGACATTGTCGGCTTGTTGGCGCCATTCCAGGCCCGCCTCGCTGATCGGATCGATACGGGAGAAGATTCGGTCGCGAATGGCGGGGAAATCCGCGCCACGGTTGGCTAGCGAGACGCCGAGACGGTTGGCATGATCAACCGAGGATGCGAGATCGGCGGGCACCACGAACATCTTCGTGGGGATGCAGCCCTTGTTGAGGCAGGTGCCACCAAAGGTACCGTCATCGACCAGTGCGACCCGGTAGTTATCGAAAGCCTCATCGACGATGGTGTTTCCTGATCCTGAGCCGATGATGCAAACGTCATAGTCACTCATGCAGCGTCCTTCGCTAGTGCTTGCCTGGTCAATCTTAGTGGACCCTCCTAGGGGGGGGCAGGTCAGCGGGGGTCTGGATTGCCGGGATCGTTACCGCCCGAAGAGAAGTTATCGTTGCGGTTCTTGACTGGGATCAGATCGATTGCCGGTTCCGCGTAGGACAGGAGCTGGATGTTGTCGCCGTTGACGGTGAAAGACGTCACGGACCCCAAGGTGCACTGCCGTGACCGAGGGTTATGCCACAGACGGTTCCCGGTGGCGTGAAGGCGTAGTAGCCAGATCGGGAGCTGATGGGAGACTAGGATCGCGGTTGGGTTGTGGCAGTTCATCGCTAGGCGATCAGTGGTGGCTGCACCGGCTTCGGGGAGGATGGATGTGTCGAAGTGGTTCTGCTCGGCTTGCCTCGCTGCAGCCCGCACCGCCCTGGACATGCGCTCAACGATGAGATTGTAGTGCTCGCCCCAGCTCGGCGCGAAGGGGTTGCGTAACTTCCACCAGTTCTTCGGATTCCACAAGGCCTTGTTCTTCGGCCCGAATACCTGGCCGACGAAAGCGTTATCGGCTTCGATCAGGTCGTCATCGATGACGACGTCGAGATGGGGGAACGCCTGAGCAATCGGGCGCATGGTTTCTTGGGCACGTTCGAGAGGTGAAACGCGCAGGTGGCACGGCGTCGTCTGGGACATGAACTCTGCGACGCGCTGCGCCATTGCGTGGCCGTTGGCAGAGAGGTGGAAACCTGGTAGGCGCCCATACAGGACGGATCCGGGGTTATGCACCTCCCCATGGCGGATCACATGCACCACTGCTTCAGTCAAGGCATTCCTCCAATAACCTACATGAGGGTCACGAACTACTTAGTGTATAGCTTTGACAGAATACCTTGTGAAAGAGAGCCGTGGAAGGAGTTAGAGATTTATGTGGATTATTACCATCTAGTTGTGCCAGCTTTGATAGAGGTCAACCCTTCGCTTTGATTTGGCTCGCTGAGACGGGCGGCTTGGGTAAGTATTTTCGTTAATCAGCGTCAATTGGCGCCGATCCGCAAACCGGAATAACCCATCAACCATGCTCAACGGATTCTTGCCGTCACCGATGACATCGACCCGAATTCCCGCGTCCCCGCACGCTGCAGCCGTCCCCTTCCCCAGCACCGCGATCACAGACCTAGGGTGAGGTTTACCCGCCAGCCTGATCGTGTTGTTGACCGCCGTCATCGACGCGAACAACACCGCATCAATCCCACCTGTCTTGAGCTGATTGCGCAGGCTCTGATCAGGCGGGTTGGCTCGAATGACGCGGCAGGCGACCGGGG